>JAOZVS010000122.1 GCA_025869435.1 Zavarzinia sp. | reverse complement strand
TCCCCGCGATCAGGTCGCGCTGGTCCTTTCTGAGTTCGGGCAGATCGCGCGCCAGTTTCGCCCAATAGGCGGCTTCCTTCGGGTCCGCCGCAACGCCGCTGCCGTTCGCATAGGCCCAGGCGAGAATCGCGCGCGATCCCGCAAACCCTGCGCGGGCGCCGGTGCCGCAATCGTCGATCGCCTGCGCCAGCGTCTTGGCGTCGAAATGCGCTTCGCAAAGCCAGTGATTGCCCTCGGGATTGCCGCCATCGGCAATGGCGCGCAGCCGCAGCATGTTCGCCGCCCGCGTATCGGGGAAGACGGTCAGAGCGAAGATCGCCGCCGGATGCCCCTTTGCCGCTGCCTCGGCATAAAGCGCCTGCGAGCGGACGAAATCGGCCGGGCCGAAGGTGCCGATAGCAAGCCGATAGGCGAGATGCGTCTTCGCCTTGGAAAAGCCCGCATTCGACGAGGCGACATAGAGGTCATAGGCTCGTTTCACATTGTCGGGCGTCGGATCGGTCTCGAGCAGCAGATAGGCGAGCTCCTGCTGTCCCGCCGGAAAATTCTGCGCCGCCGATTTCTCGAGATAGGCGCGGGCGCGGGTCACATCTTTCTTCACCCCGACCCCGAGCGAGAACATGTAACCTGCCAGATGCTGCGCGAGCGGGTCGCCACCGTCGGCGAGCCCGATCAGTTCGGCGGCGGGATGCCGCGACAGGACATCGGCGATCAGCACGGGCTCGTCCTCGATCGCGAGCCGGTCGAGCGAAATGTCGGCGAGCGGCTTTGCTGCGGCGCCGCGAACCGCGGAAGGTGCGGGCGGAGCGGCCGACAGCGATTCCAAAGCCCCGCCGCGCGTGCCATCGGGCACTTCGGGCGGCGCGACGAGGTAATAATCGTCGAACCAGCTGCCGTAATGAAATGGCTGTTGCGGCCCGTGGTCCATGCCATAGGTGCGCTTATAGACGTCGCGCGAGACGACCTTGAAATAGTCGGCGATTTCGAGCCCGGGAATGCCGAGTTCCTTGACCACCGCGGCGGCGAACGGGCTGACCGGCGATCCCACAGGCGCATAATCGAGCGCGGGGCGCCCCTTGGCGGTCGAATAGAAGACCGCGCCCTGCCCGATGTCGAGCAGCCCGAGCGGCGCCGACCCCGCCTCGCCCTTCGCGACCTCGGCATCCTCGATCCGCACCACAGGTTCGGCGGTGCGGCAGGCATCGACGAAGAGCAGGGTGAACGCCCCGGGCGGCACGACGCGCTTCACCAGCGCCTCGATCGACAAATAGCGTTTCTCGACGTCGGCGCGGCGCGTCGCGGGCGGCGCGTCCATCGGCACCAGCCAGTTGCGCCCGCCATATTCGAAGCCGTGCCCCGCATAATAGAGGATGACCGACTTGGCGCCCTTCGCCTCGTTCGCGAATTCGGCGAGCTCGGCGTCGAGCGCAGCCTTGTCGGCGTTGCGGATGACGCGCGGCGCAATTCCGGCCTTGGCAAAAGCATCGCATACATAGTCGATGTCGTTGACGGCATTCTTCAGCGACGGCCATTCCCAGTCGTTGTACGCGCTGTTGCCGATCAGCAGCGCGACGCGCTCGCCCCGAAGCGGCGCGGTGCCGCACATATCCTTCGCGAAGGCTTGCGGCGCGAGGCAAAGAGCAAAAATTGCCCCGACCAAGGCCGCCAGTCGTTTCCCACCCCTCATATTCGCCCTTCCCCCGCACGAATCGCCTATCCGGAAAGCCGCAGAAAACTGCGCAACTTCATTCGGAAATCACTTTTTCGTCCCCGCAGCGCCCCATCGATCGCGCGGACATCGGCGATCGCGGCAGCGTAGGTCGGCGCGCGAATGTAGGAAAGCGCAATTTCTTCTGTGAGCATGGTCATAATCTGTGGCACGAAGCGCCCCTAGACAAGCGCCTCGATCGATCGCGGAGGGACACATGCGGATAATGGCTTTGGCGGCGCTGCTACTGGTGTCGGGAGCGGCGCAGGCGATGCAGCGACCCGATATTCCTCCGATGTCCGACGAGGAGCTTCGCGCCAACCTGAAGGGAGGCGAAGAGATCGAGGGCCGCGTCGATGGCGATATGAATGGCGACGGCGACATCGACACCGCGTGGATCGTGCGCGGCGAAGACAGTCGCTCGCTTTACGTCAGCTTCGCCGTGCGGGGCGAATATGACCTTTACCACGAGCCCGCAGGCAGACTCGATCTCGATGCCTATCCGCTCGGCCCCGCCGACATGACGGTCGGCAAGGGCGTGCTGGTGGTGAAAGACCTGACCGGGGGCACGACGGCGGTGTCGGCGACCTATCGCTTCCGCGGCGAAAAGGCGCAGGCCCGGATGCGACTGATCGGGCTGGACGCAACGCTCTATAGCCGCACCTACGCCCATGATGGCGCCGAGATGAGCTGGAACCTGCTGACCGGCGACGTCGTCGCCACAAAGATGAAGCTCGTCGGCAGCGGCGAAAACGCCACCTATGACAAATCCGCCGTCAAACGCTTCCGCCGGCCGGTCGAAACCGTGTATATGGAAAGCACGCCGAACGCCGAAGAAACGCTCGACATGGCGATGAAGGGCAAGTGACGACGGCGCTTATTTCAGCAGTGCCGGCACGATCCAGATCGCGGACAGCACGACAATCACCGCAAGCAGCGAAATCGCGAGGACGTAGCGCACGCCCTGTCCCTTTGCGCCGCTGCTGGCTTCGGTCTCGGTCACCTCGACATGATCATCAACGACTTGCATGGTTCGTTTCCCTTCTGGTCAGGGTAATACGCGGGCCTTCGCCGCGCGGTTCCGCGCCGTCGAATGACGAGAGTGCGCCAGAGGGTCTGTAAGCCGGGTTCTGTCCACCCCTTTTGACAGGGGATGGGCGATCATTCCTCTAGGCGGCCGGTTGCCCGGACGCTCAAGCAGTCAACCCGGACGGCGGGGCCGGAACCAGCCCTGGGCACGAAGCCCGTGCCATCCCTATTCGACCTTGCTCCCGGTGGGGTTTGCCGTGCCGCGTCCGTTACCGTCCGCGCGGTGCGCTCTTACCGCACCCTTTCACCTTTCGCCGGGCCGAAACCCTTGGCGGTCTGCTCTCTGTGGCACTTTCCCTAACTCCGGTTTCCCGAAGCCGCCGGACGTTATCCGGCACCGTGGTTTCCGTGGAGCCCGGACTTTCCTCCCCCGCTTGCGCGGCGGCGATCGCCCGACCCTCTGGCTGTCGTCCTTATAGGCCTTTCGGCGGGGTTTGACGAGTCAATTGCCCTCGGGCTGCGGCAGCAGCAGCGCGAGCAGGATGGCGCGGCATTCGCCGTCGATCGTACCGACGATCAGTTCGGGGCGGAAGCGGCGCTGAAATGCAACGGTCGCGGCGAAACCGTCGGTCACGTCGTACCCGAAGCGTTCGAGCGCCAGCAGAAAGCCGGCATCGGTCCACAGGGGATCGGTCAGCTTCTTGGTCGGTCGCGGCAGCGCGAGGCGGCGGCGGGCGAGTTCTTCCCACGGAAACAGTTCGCCCGGATCCTGCTTGCGCGTCGGCGCGATGTCCGAATGGCCGACGACATTGCCGCGCGTGATCGCGTAACGATCCTTGATCTGGTGGACGAGCCGGACGACCGAGGCGACCTGCGGATCGGGAAACGGCACATAGCCCCATTCATGGCCGGGATTGACGATTTCGATCCCGACGCTGGCCGAATTGATATCGCTGACGCCGCGCCAGTGCGACTTGCCCGCGTGCCAGGCGCGCTTGTCCTCGGGCACCATGATGGTGATCTGCCCGTCCTCGCTGACCACATAGTGCGCCGACACCTTGGCGTCGGGATCGGCAAGCCGATCAATGGCTTCGGCGCCGGTCTTCATACCGGTATAGTGCAGCACAATCATCGAGATGGGCAGCGCGCGCTCGTCGAGATTGGGTGACCAGCGTTCGATAAAATCGCTCATGCGCGTTGCGGTCCGTCCTGTCCCTGCCCAGCCTTTCCCCTGCGCCAGCGGCGCGCAAATTGCAAGGTCAGGCGGCGATCGACCGTGAGGAATCGGGGCGCCGCACCTGTTGGTCGGCGGGTTCGTACAGGCCGCGCAGCCGCGGGCTCGCGACGAACTGGTCGGTCTGCCCGAGCACCGTCTCGCCCGCGCCGAGCACCAGGAAGCTTTGCGCCGCGGCGACCGCACGCAGCCGCGCGAACGCCTTTTGCCGCATTGGCAACGAAAAATAGAGCAGCAGATTGCGGCAGAAGATAAGGTCGGCGGAGCCACCCAGCGGCGGTCGGTCGGTCAGCATGTTCTGGACCGAGAAATCGACGCGGCGGCGCAGGTCCGCCTTGGCGAGCCAGCCCGCCTCGGTCTGGTCGAACCAGCGCACCATCCGCTGCACCGGTAGCCCGCGCTGAATCTCGAACTGGCTGTAGAGCCCGACCCGCGCGCGGCTGATCGCGTGATAGCTGACGTCGGTGCCGACGATATCGACCCGCCATCCCGCCCATTTGCTATCCTGCTCGGCGAGCAACATCGCCATCGAATAGGCTTCCTGCCCCGTCGACACACCGCAATGCCAGATCGTCAGCCGCCGCTCGCGCAAATTGACGCGGTGGAGATATTCAAGCGCAGTCTTCGCTATGTCATCGAAAACACTGTGTTCGCGATAGAAAAATGTCTCGTTGTTGAGCATCGCATCGACCGTGTCGTCGAGCAGCTGGCGGCTGTTCGAGGTGACGAGCGCCGCGACCAGCGCGTCGAGGTCGGCGATGCCATGGCGCTGCATCACCGGTTTCAGAGACATTTCGATCCGCCAGATACGGTTCGGCGACAGGGTCTGTCCGGTCCGCGATTCGAGGACGCCCATCAGCACGCGATACGCCGACTCGCTGGCGGCCGCCCCCATCATGATGCGCGGCGTATGGGCAGGTAGCTGCCGAGCATCAGCGCGATCGCGTCCGGATTGAGCGTCGCGGTCGCGAGCCCCGCCTTGGCGACGGCGCCGGGCATGCCCCAGATGACGCAGCTTTCGGGCGCCTGTGCGAAAATCCTGCCTCCCGCCGCCTTGAGCCGCGCCGCGCCCTGTGCGCCGTCGCGGCCCATGCCGCTGAGCACCACCGCGACGCCGCCCGCGCCATAAGCCTCGGCCACCGACGCGAGCATCGGATCGGCCGAGGGACAACAGCCATTCTCGACCGGCCGGCGATCGAGGGCGATCTCGCGGCGCGCGCCATTCGCAACGACCATCAGGTGCGCGTCGCCGGGGGCGAGGTAGATATGATCGGGCTCGACCGCCATGCCCGCCTCGGCGACGCGCACTTTGCGCTTCGTCATCGTCGCGATCTGGCGCGCGTAAAATTCCATGAAAGCGTCAGGGAGATGCTGGGTCAGCAGGATCGGCGCAGAAATCCGGGGATTCAGATGCGTCAGGAAGTTTGCGAAGGCCGGGATGCCGCCGGTCGATGCTGCGACGGCGATACATTCGAGCCGCTGGTCGGCATCGATCGCAACCGGCGCGGGCGGCGCTGGGGGGCGAAAGGCGATGCGCGCCGCGGCGGGCACCGCCTCGCGCTGGCCGAGCGACAGGATCCGGTCGGTGAGAATTTCGGCGAAACGCCCCGAGAAACTGCCACGACCGGGCTTGGCAAGCGTGTCGCTGGCGCCGAGCGCAAGCGCCTCGATCGCCGCAGGGCCGCCCTCGACGCAGTTCGAGGAC
>JAOZVS010000121.1 GCA_025869435.1 Zavarzinia sp. | reverse complement strand
CGCGGGGCTGTTCCGTCGCGCGAGGAGCGCTCAGGCGGCCTGGAGATTGACCGCCGAGACCTTGCCCTGCTTGCCCTTTTCGAGGTCGAAGCTGACGCGCTGGCCCTCATTGAGGTTGCCGAGCGTCGAACGCTCGACCGCCGAGATATGGACGAACACGTCCTGCCCGCCGTTTTCGGGGACGATAAAGCCGAAGCCCTTGGTGGCGTTGAACCACTTCACGGTGCCGATGGTCATAATTTGTAGTCTTTCGAGAATGGGTGTTCATCCCGCAGGTTTGCAGGACAGGTCATATTTCAATGTCGGGATGGACGGGGCCGTCGCTGGGTAGCGGGAGCGCAAGGCCGCCAAACGTCGAAACGTGAGCCGGTGAACCATAGGTCTTCCGGGACGGTCCCGCAAGAAGAATCGCGAGATCCCCCGCATATTGTCCCGATAAGGTCCCGCGCCGGCCCGGGCCCTGGCCACGCGGACATGAAAAAGCCCCGCGGCATCGCTGCCGCGGGGCTTTCCTGTCCCGTAGGGGGCTCAGGCAGCCTGGAGATTGACCGCCGAGACCTTGCCCTGCTGACCGCGCTCGAGGTCGAAGCTGACCTTCTGGCCCTCGGTCAGATTGCCCAGGGTCGAACGCTCGACCGCCGAGATATGGACGAACACGTCCTGCGCCCCATTGTCGGGGAGAATGAAGCCGAAGCCCTTGGTGGCATTGAACCACTTCACGGTGCCGATGGTCATAGTTTTTAGTCTTTCAATACGTATAGCAACATCCCGCGGGTTCGCAGGACGGTTCAGATTTCAAAGCCGGGAAGGATAGGGCCGTCGCATAAATGCGGGAGCGCAAGGCCGCCAAACGTCGAAATAATCGCAAGACAGATAAGGGGTTACATCAGCCCCGGACGCAAGGGAAATCTTTGACGTTTCGAATATTGCGAATGGAAACTGTGCACCCTACAATGTGCATCATATGCACATCTGAAGGAGAAGCGCATGACGGCAATGGCCAGGGATGCCTTTTCCCATCGACTGCCGAGCCGGGTCGAAATCGCCAACGCGGACGGCCTGCGACAGATCATGGCGAGCCTCGTCGATGAGGAAGAAGGCATCACCCTCGAAATTCTCGAAGCGAAGGGCAAGTCCCGCCCGGTGACGTTGACGCCGGCGATCGCCCAGACCTTTCTCGAAGTCCTCCGCCTGATCTCCAGCGGGCGCGGCTTTCGCCTGATCCCCGTGAGCGCCCAGCTCACGACACAGGAAGCGGCCGACCTGCTCAACGTCTCGCGGCCCTTCCTGATCAAGCGGCTCGAAGCCGGCGATATCCCGCACACCAAGATCGGCCGGCACCGGCGCATCGAGGCCAAGGACCTCTTCGCCTACAAGGACCGCCGGGATCAGGAACGTGCCGATGCCCTCGCCGACATGGCCGCCCTCGACATGCGGGAAGGCATGATTTGAGCGACCGCGCCGACCGTTTCACAGCGGTGCTGGACACCAATGTGCTGGTCGGCGCCCTGACCCGGAACATGATCCTGAGCCTCGCCGAAGTGGGCATCTTCCGGCCGCGCTGGTCTCGCCAGACCATCGCCGTCGAATTCATCCGGGTCTTCGACCGCCTGTACCCCGACAAGGACGGCGTGGGCGACCGTCAGCGCCGCAATATCGAAAAGGCCTTTCCTGAAGCGACGGCCCATGTCTCGCCCGGGCTGATGAACAGCCTGTCCCTGCCCGATGCCGACGACCGACACATCCTTGCCGCCGCCATCATGACCAAGGCGGCTGTGATCGTGACCGACAACCTCAAGGATTTCCCGAAAGAAACCCTCGCGGCCTATGAGATCGAGGCGATATCCGCCGACGATTTCCTCGCCGATTGCATCGACCTCGGCAAGGCCGAAGCGCTGGCCGCCCTGCGAACCATGCGCGAGCGCTTCAAGAATCCGGCGATGGATGCCGAGTCACTGCTTACGCGGATGGAACAACTGGGCCTCGTCCAGACCGCCAAGATGCTGGCGCCGTGGAAGGCGGTCTTGTGAGGAAAATAGCCGACGATTGCACATCAAGACAATTGCGCCTCTTTGGCAGCAAACTACGGGTGAGAAACCGGGGTGAAACATGGGGACTGAAATTCAACTTAAGTTAGGCGGAGTGTCCCTAGCCTACGCCAAAAATCACATGGGCATGGATTTCGGTTTCCTGTTTCAGGAAGGCGACGAGTCACGTCGAAAATTGGAGAGCATTGACTACGAGTATTATCAAGAGCACCCGGAGGAACAGACTGATCTACACAATCATGAAGCCGTTTTCGCTAGGCCTCTTGCCCGCGTTTTGCCACGTCTCGCGCTGCTGAACTCCACTATCGAAACCGCGCGCGCCGAATACGAATCGATTGTCGCGGCTGCGATCGAGGTGAACTCTTACGTAGATCCGTCGGAGCCGAAATTTCCATTTCTCTCTTTTGATGATTATTGCGTACTCGTCTGCCGCTATCCCATCTCCAGTCTGACAGCGGATTACATAGAAGACGACGAGGATGCGAAAGGCCACCTGAAGGCGGACAAGGATTTCGACCGCATCCCGTGGATGGACAACTCGGACCAGTTCTGGTCCGAGGTAAGCTACTTCGGCGCAAAGCTCGCGATCCTAAGTGCGGAGTCCATGCTACAGGTTTTCGCGCTCAATTCCGCCAATCTGGCTGTCGATGTCGTGTGGGAGTTCGGCCCCCTCGTCCACGCAGGCTGGGAAAGTCGCGAGTCTTTCCAGCCGGGTGCAAAGCGGAAAGAGAAAGTCCTGATCGCTACCGAGGGAGCGTCCGACGCTCGCATAATAAAGCGTGGGCTCGATATCCTGCGTCCAGATGTCGCCGACTTCTTCAACTTTGTCGATGTCGATGAACGTCACCATTTCTGGGGTACAGGCAACCTCGTCAAATTTGCCGAAGGTCTGCTCCGCATCGATATTCACAACAAAGTGCTTTTCGTTTTCGACAACGATGCCGAGGGCGTAGACGCCTACCGAAAACTCGAAGCCCTGAAACTGCCACCGAACATGCGCTCAATGCTTCTGCCGAACCTTGACCAGTTTCGAAATTTCTCGGTGCGCGGTCCCGAAGGCGCCAGCATCTCGGACATCAACGGGCGTGCGGCAGCGATCGAGTGCTATCTCGACCTCAACCTGCCTACCTACCCGCCTGCGCAAATTCTCTGGAGCAACTACAAGAAGGACATCGACGCATGGCAAGGGGCGTTGGAGTTCAAGGATTCCTACCAACGTCATTTCTACGAGCAGTCCCCGGAGACCCTACGGGAGGGACCGTATGACGCATCCAAGCTCCTGAAGTTGCTGGACGCCTTAATCGCTGAGGCTGCTTTGGTGTCACCCTCTACCTGATTTTTCGACGGACGGTTGAAATCAAAGCCTTTAAGAAGTTGAGTCCTGTGTCAGCGATCTGGGCTTCCGGACGAAACGATCGGAAAGCAGACCGTCTATTTCTAGAAGCGACCTGCCCCCGCGAGTTCCTCCGAGGCGGAGTAGACGACCGAGAATTGACTTGGGCCCCCGCCCCCTACCCTTCCGGCAGGAACACCGCGCGGTCGGCCCGCGCGGCTTCGACGATGGCGTCGAGGGCCATGCGGATGCGGGCGAGGTGGCGGAGGTCTTCGTGGATCGAGATCCAGTAGCTGCGGCGGAGCGCGATGGCGCCGGGCAGCAGGTGCATGAGGGCGGGGCGGCGGCGGGCCATGAAGGCGGGCAGGATGCCGAGGGCGGCGCCGCTTTCGATCATGTCGGCTTGGGCGACGACGCTGGTCGAGCGGAGTTGCGGCACGAGGTCGAGGCCGTCGAAATGGAGATAGTCGAGCTCGCCGGTGAACAGAAGCTCGGGGATATAGCCGCAGACGAGATGGCGGGCGAGGTCGGCGGTCGTCGTCGGCGCGCCCATGCGGGCGACATAGGCCGCGGTGCCATAGAGTTCGAGGCTGTAATCGGTGAGTTTCCGCACCGATTGCCGGCCCAGCGTCGGCCGGTCAAGGGTGATGGCGATATCGACTTCCCGCGCGGCGAGGGAATAGGCGCGCGGCAGGGCGACCAGTTCGAGTTCGAGCTTGGGGTAAGCCAGAGCGATGGCGCCCAGCCGGCCGCCGATATAGGCGGCGCCGAGGCCTTCCGGCGCGCCGATGCGCACCCGGCCCGAAAGATCCTGCGCCCCGGCGCCGAGGCTTTCCACCTTCTGCAGCATCAGGGATTCGATCGTCTCCGCCGTCGCCAGAAGCTCGGCCCCCGGCGCGGTCAGGCGGATGCGGCGGCCCGCCCGCTCGAACAGAAGCGTGCCGAGTTCGGCTTCCAGCCGGGCCAGCCGCCGGCTGACGGTCGAATGATCGATGTTCAGCGCCCGCGCCGCCTCGCCCATGCGGCCATGGCGCGCCACTTGCAGAAATATGCGGATATCGTCCCAGTCCATCGCATTGCCCGGCAATTTCGCACAAGGTAATTGAGTCGGCCGGCCTTGAGTCAGGAAATCGCCCATGGCACTCCAGAGGGCAGGGAAACAAGGAAACGGCCCATGAGCGGAAGCGCCAGCCCCGTCCTCGACGGTGAATACGATTATATCGTGGTGGGGGCCGGCACCGCCGGCTGCATCCTGGCCAACCGGCTGTCGGCCGATCCGGGGCGGCGGGTCCTGCTGCTCGAGGCCGGCGGGCGCGACAACTGGATCTGGTTCCATATCCCGGTCGGCTATCTCTTCGCCATCGGCAATCCCCGGGCCGACTGGATGTTCAGGACCGAGGCGGAGGCGGGCTTGAACGGCCGCGCCCTCGCCTATCCGAGGGGCAAGGTGATCGGCGGCTGTTCCGCCATCAATGCCATGATCTCGATGCGCGGTCAGGCGGCGGATTACGACCATTGGCGCCAGCTCGGCCTCGCCGGCTGGTCTTACGACGATGTGCTGCCCCATTTCCGCGCGCTGGAGGATCATTTCCTGGGGGAAAGCGAGGCCCATGGCGCGGGCGGCGGCTGGCGCGTCGAAGCGCCCCGGGTGACCTGGGACGTGCTGGACGCGGTGCGCGATGCCGCGATCGAGATGGGCGTCCGCCGCATCGACGATTTCAACACCGGCGACAATGAGGGCGTGTCCTATTTCCATGTGAACCAGAAGAAGGGCCGGCGCTGGTCCTCGGCCCGGGGTTTCCTGAAGCCGGTGCTGAACCGGCCGAACCTGCGCCTGATCACAGGGGTTCAGGTCGAGCGGCTGGTGGTCGAGGGCGGGCGGGCCACCGGGGTCACCTTCCGGGGCGCGGACAGCGTGCCGGTGACCGCCAAGGCGAGGGGCGAGGTGATCCTGTCGGCCGGGGCGGTCGGCACGCCGCAGATCCTGCAGCTGTCGGGCATCGGCCCCGCGGACATCCTGCGCCCCCTGGGGATCGAGGTCGTCCAGGGCGCCGAAGGTGTCGGCCGCAACCTGCAGGACCATTTGCAGCAACGGGCGATCTACCGCGTCAACGGGGTGAAGACCCTGAACGAGACCTATCACTCGCTGGTCGGGCGGGGCTTGATGGGGCTCGACTATCTGCTGCGGCGGCGGGGGCCGCTGACCATGGCGCCCAGCCAGCTCGGGCTGTTCACCCGCTCCGATCCGTCGCGGGAGCGGGCGAATATCGAATTCCACATCCAGCCGCTCTCGCTCGACAAATTCGGCGATCCGCTGCATCGCTTCCCGGCGATCACGGTTTCGGCCTGCAACCTGCGCCCGACCTCGCGCGGGACCATCACCCCGCGCAGCCGCGATCCGAAGGATGCCCCGGTGATCGCGCCCCACTACCTGACGACGGACGACGACCGCCGGGTCGCTGCCGATGCGATCCGGGTGACGCGGCGCCTGATGGCGCAGCCCCGCCTCGCCCGCTATCGCCCCAGCGAATATCTGCCCGGGCCTTCGGTGGGCGACGACGACGCGGCGCTGGCCAAGGCCGCGGGCGATATCGGCACCACCATCTTCCATCCTGTCGGCACGGCGAAAATGGGCCGGGCGGACGATCCGATGGCGGTCGTCGACGAGCGGCTGCGCTTTCACGGTCTCGCCGGGCTTCGCATCGTCGATGCCTCGATCATGCCGACCATCACCTCGGGCAACACCAACACGCCGACGGCGATGATCGCGGAAAAGGGTGCCGCCATGATCATCGAGGATGCGCGCAGGTGACGCTGGACGAAGGCACGCCCACGGGCGCAAGACTTGCGGTCTGTCCAACAGGGGTGAGCAGCGATGGAAATCCGCGACGCGGCCGAGGGCGATCTGCCCGGCATCCTCGCCATCTATAACGACGCGGTCGAGAACACGACGGCGATCTGGAACGAGACGCTGGTCGATCTCGACAACCGCCGGGCCTGGCTGCGCGCCCGGCTGGCCCAGGGCTATCCGGTGCTGGTCGCCATCGATGACGGCGCCGTCCTCGGCTATGCCTCCTTCGGCGACTGGCGGGCGTTCGACGGCTATCGCCACACGGTCGAACATTCGGTCTATGTCCGGGCGAACACGCGGGGCCGGGGCGTCGGCCGGGCACTGCTCACCGCCCTGATCCCCCGGGCGGCCGCCCTCGGCAAGCATGTCCTCGTCGCCGGGATCGAGGCGGGCAATCAGCCGTCGATCCGGCTGCACGAACAATTGGGCTTCATCCGCACCGGGCTGATGCCGGAAGTGGGGAGCAAATTCGGCCGCTGGCTCGACCTTCAGTTCATGCAGCTGATCCTGCCTCGGCGATAAGCCGGCGAAAGGCCGCCTCGGCCAGGCCCTGGTGGCGCCCCCGGTGACGCAGGGCGTGGAAGGCGCGCGGCGGCAGGGCGGCGTCGATCACCATCAGCCGGCCCGCCTCCAGCGCCGAGGCGACGACGAGGCGGGACAATACCGCCAGCCCCGCCCCCGCCTCGACCGCTCCGCGCACCGCTTCGTTCGAGGGCAGCTCGAGACGGGACAGATCGCCGACCCCGATCCCCCTCGCCATCAAGAGGGCCTCCATCGCCGCCCGCGTGCCCGAGCCCGGCTCGCGGCACACCCAGGGCAGCGCCGCGAGATCAGTCACTGCGCCGGCCAGCGCGGGGCTGGCCACCAGCAGCATGGCATCGGTCGCCACCGTCTCGATCGCCAGTTCGTCCGCCGTCACTTCGGCCTCGACGAAGCCGAGATCGACCACCCCCTCGGCCACCTGCGCCGCGACCTGGCGCGAATTGCCGATGAACAGCCGAAGCTCGATGCCGGGATGGGCCAGGCGATAGCGATGCATCAGGGGCGGCAGCCAGTAGTTGCCGATGGTCTGGCTGGCGGCGAGGCAGAGCCGGCCCCGGCGGAGCCCGGCCAGATCGGTCAGCACCGCTTCCGCCGCCTCGGCCCGGGCGAGGACGGCGCGAGCCTCGGTCAGGAATTCCCGCCCGGCGCCGGTCAGGGCGATGCCCCGGCCGATGCGGTCGAACAGGACGACACCATGGCGCGTCTCCAGCGCGGCGATCGCGGCGCTGACCGCCGAGGGGGTAAGGCCGAGGGCGGCGGCGGCCCGGGTCACATGCTCCCGTTCGGCGACGGCGATGAAGATGCGCAATTGTTCAAGGGTCATGGGGTCCGATTTCAGCCTATGGTCTCGACCAGCATCAGACTGAAACCGGCGATGAAAAGAAAGGCCGCCGCGCCGAGGATCAGCGGCCGCAGCCCCCGCGCCCGCAGGCGGCGGATATCCGTCTCCAGCCCCATGGCCGCCAGCGCCGTGGTCAGCAGCACCAGGGTCGCCATGGCCGCCCCGGCGGTCACCACCGGCGGCACATCGACCAGGCTGTTCACCGCGACGAGGGCGATGAACCCCAGCACGAACCAGGGCATGGGCGCGCGGGCGGCGGTCTGGCCCTCCAGCCCGGCCCGGGCGGCGAAGCCGAGGCCGATGACCACGGGCGCCAGCAGCATGACCCGGGCCAGCTTGGCGATCGTGCCGAAATCCCCCGCCGCCTGGCCTTCCTGATAGGAAGCGGCGACGACCTGCGCGATTTCATGGATCGAAGCCCCGGCCCAGAGGCCGAAACCTTCCGCCCCCAACCCCAGCAGCGGCGCCGCCAGCGGGTAGAGCACCATGGCGATCGAGCCGAAGACGGTGACGCAGGCGATGGCATAGGCGACATCCTCGTCCCTCGCCCTTATCGCCGTGTTGGCGGCGACGACGGCGGAGGCGCCGCAGATCGAGGTGCCGGCCGCGATCAGCGCCGCCAGCCCCCGCTCCACCCCCAACGCCCGGCCCAGCACGACGGTGAACAGGAAGGTTCCCCCCAGGCTGAGCGCGATCACCGCCATGCCGCCGATGCCGACCGAGGCGACCTGCCCCGCCGTCAGTTGCAGGCCGAGCAGAATGATCGCGAGACGCAGCAGGCGGCGCAGGGAAAACTGGAAGCCCGCCGCCGCCCGCGCCGGCACGCCAAACATATTGCGCCACAGGATGCCGAGCAGGATCGCCAGGATCATCGGGCTGAACAGTCCAAGCCCCGGCAGACGATGAAGCAGGAAGCCCCCGGCCGCGACGGCGGCGGCCAGTCCGAGCCCGGGCAACAGGCTGGCCGGCAGGGAAATGATGCGCATGGCTGAACTCCACGATCCGACGGGAGTTCAGAGTGGCATTCGGTCAACCATTCGGTCCAATGACTAATAATTCAATATTTGTTCAATTTTCACGAACGATTTCCCGCCCGCCAGGCGGCGGGCGTCACGCCGGTCCAGCCCCGGAAAGCGCGGGCGAAGCTCTTTTCATTGGCGAAGCCGGTCAGGGCGGCGATCTGTTTCACCGGCCGATGGCTGCGGTCGAGGAGGCGGATCGCCTCGGCCTTGCGCGCCTCGTCCTTCAGGGCCTGAAGGGTGGTGCCTTCCCGCGCCAACTGGCGGTGCAGGCTGCGGACCGACAGGTTGAGCGCGCCCGCCAGCGCCTCGGCATTGGCGAGCAGGTCGGGCTTCGTCGCCAGCAGGGCCTGGGCCCGGCGCAGCAGCAGCCGGTCGCGCCGGTAGCGCAGCACGATCAGCGGCAGGGCATTGCGCAGCATCTCGCGCATCGCCGCCTCGTCGCGCCGCACCGGCAGGGCGAGGTAACGGGCATCGAAGGCGACGCCGGCATCCCCCGCGCCAAAACGCACCGGACAGCCGAACAGCAGACCATAGGCACCGGCATGATCGGGTTCGGGGAAGGGAAACCACGCCTCGGTCAGGGCGATGCGGGAATCCGCCAGCCAGCAGGAATAGCCGATGGCATTGCGCAGCAAGGTGACAGGGCAGAATTCGCGCATATCCTCGTCGCCGTTGATCCGCCCGCTCTCGCGCAGTCGGACGCGGGCGACCTCCCCCTCGACCTCGATGGACAACGCCACGTCGTCGGTCAGCAGCCCGTGGTGGCGGAACCAGCGGCGCATGGCGGTGTGAAGATCGGGCGCGGTCAGCGAGCCCCGCGCCAGCAAGCCGTAGGAGCCCCAGGGCAGGCGCCGGGAAAACCAGCCCAGCGCCTCGTCGTCCAGCTCGCGCATGGCGCGGCCGGCCATCAGCTCCAGCTGCGCCGCCGTCACCCCGGCGCCCGGCAAGGCAAGGCTGGCGGGATCGATCTGCGCCCGGGCGAGGGCGAGCGCGGGATCGCGGCCTTGCCTCTCATAGGCGCCGAGGATGGCGCGGATGAAGGCGGCGGGCGTCGCGCGCGGGGCGCTATCAGGCGTTGGCACGATTTGACCCCTGCGTGGCAGGACAGGACACGGCAAAGCCTATAATCTGCCAGCGGCCAACGGCGCCACAAAAACATCGAAGCCCGCCGCCGAGGAAGCCTCCCAAACTGAGGAAACTCATGTCCGTCATCAAATCCGCGCTGTCGCCCCGCGCCGACGATTTCCGCGCCAACGCCGAGCATATGCGCGGCCTCGTCGCCGACCTGCGCGAGAAGATCGCCCTCGCGGCGGAAGGGGGCGGCCCGGCGGCGCGCCAGAAACATGTGGCGCGCGGCAAGCTGCTGCCCCGCGACCGGGTGGCCGCCCTGCTCGACCCGGGCGCGCCCTTCCTCGAATTCTCGCAGATGGCGGCCCACGGGCTCTATGGCGGCGACAGTCCGGGGGCCGGAATCATCACCGGCATCGGCCGGGTTTCGGGCACGGAATGCGTCATCGTCTGCAACGACGCGACGATCAAGGGCGGGACCTATTATCCGATCTCGGTGAAGAAGCACCTGCGGGCGCAGGAAATCGCCGAGGAAAACCACCTGCCCTGCGTCTATCTGGTCGATTCCGGCGGTGCCAACCTGCCGAACCAGGACGAGGTCTTCCCCGACAAGAACCACTTCGGCCGCATCTTCTACAATCAGGCGCGGATGTCGGCGATGGGCATCCCCCAGATCGCCGTGGTCATGGGCTCCTGCACCGCGGGCGGCGCCTATGTCCCCGCCATGGCGGACGAAAGCGTGATCGTGCGCAACCAGGGCACCATCTTCCTGGGCGGCCCGCCCCTCGTGAAGGCCGCGACCGGCGAGGTGGTGACGGCCGAGGACCTGGGCGGCGGCGATGTCCATGCCCGCATCTCGGGCGTCGCCGATCATCTGGCGGAAAATGACACCCATGCCCTCGCCATCGCCCGGCGCATCGTCGCCAACCTGAACCGGACCCGGCCCGCCACGGTGAAGCTGGAAACCCCGGAAGAGCCCCTGTACCCGGCGGAAGAGATCTACGGCATCGTGCCGCGCGACACGCGGAGGCCCTACGATATCCGCGAGATCATCGCTCGCATCGTCGACGGCTCCCGCCTCGATGAATTCAAGGCGCGTTTCGGCACCACCCTCGTGACCGGCTTCGCCCATCTCTGGGGCATTCCCGTCGGCATCATCGCCAACAACGGCATATTGTTCGGCGAATCCGCGCAGAAGGGCGCCCATTTCATCGAGCTTTGCGCCCAGCGCGGCATTCCGTTGCTGTTCCTGCAGAATATCTCGGGCTTCATGGTCGGCCGGAAATACGAGAACGAGGGTATCGCCAAGCATGGCGCCAAGATGGTGACCGCCGTCGCCACCGCCGCCGTGCCCAAGCTCACCCTCGTCGTCGGCGGCTCTTACGGCGCCGGCAATTACGGCATGTGCGGCCGGGCCTATTCGCCCCGCTTCCTCTACATGTGGCCCAACGCGCGGATTTCGGTGATGGGCGGCGAGCAGGCGGCCAGCGTGCTGGCGACCGTCCGCCGCGATGGCATCGAGGGCAAGGGCGGCACCTGGAGCGCCGAGGACGAGGAAACCTTCAAGGCCCCGATCCGCGCCCAATACGAGGAACAGGGCCACCCCTATTACGCCAGCGCCCGCCTGTGGGACGACGGCATCTTCGATCCCGCCCAGACGAGGCGGATGCTGGGCCTGTCGCTGTCGGCGGCGCTGAACGCGCCGATCCTTCCGACGCGCTTCGGCGTCTTCCGCATGTGATCGGGAGGAGTTCCAGATGTTCGATACCATCCTGATCGCCAATCGAGGCGAAATCGCCTGCCGCGTCATCCGCACCGCCCGCCGCATGGGCCTCCGCACCGTCGCCGTCTATTCGCAAGCCGACGCCGGCGCCCGCCATGTCCGCCTCGCCGACGAGGCGGCGCTGATCGGCCCGGCCGCGGCCCGCGAGTCCTATCTCGTCGCCGACAATATCCTCGCCGCCGCCAAGGCGACCGGGGCGCAGGCGATCCATCCCGGTTACGGCTTCCTGTCGGAAAACGCCGATTTCGCGGAGACCTGCGCCGCCGCCGGCATCACCTTCATCGGCCCGCCGCCGTCGGCCATCCGCGCCATGGGCAGCAAATCCGCCGCCAAATCCCTGATGGAAACCGCGGGCGTTCCCCTCACCCCCGGCTACCACGGCGCCGAACAGGACGCGGATTTCCTGGCCGGGGAGGCCGCGCGCATCGGCTATCCCGTGCTGATCAAGGCGGCGGCGGGCGGCGGCGGCAAGGGCATGCGCCTCGTCGAGCGGGCGGAGGATTTCGCCAGCGCCCTCGCTTCCTGCCGGCGGGAGGCGGCCGCTTCCTTCGGCTCCGACCTCGTCCTGGTGGAACGCTATGTGACCCGGCCGCGCCATATCGAGATCCAGGTCTTCGGCGATGCCCACGGCAACTGCGTCCATCTGTTCGAGCGCGACTGTTCCGTGCAGCGCCGGCACCAGAAGGTGCTGGAGGAAGCGCCGGCCCCCGGCATGGATCCGGCCCGTCGCCAGGCCATGGGCGAGGCCGCCGTCGCCGCCGCCCGCGCCGTCGGCTATGTCGGCGCCGGCACGGTCGAATTCATCGTCGGCAACGACGGGCGTTTCTTCTTCATGGAGATGAACACCCGCCTGCAGGTCGAACATCCGGTAACCGAGATGATCACCGGCCAGGACCTCGTCGAATGGCAGATCCGCGTCGCCGCCGGCGAGCCCCTGCCCCTGTCGCAGGACCAGCTGGCGATCGACGGCCACGCCATCGAGGCCCGCATCTACGCCGAGGATGCGACGCGGGGCTTCCTGCCCTCCATCGGCCGCCTCGCCCATTTCGACGCCCCGGCGGAAAGCGCCCATGTCCGGTTGGACAGCGGGGTGGAGGAAGGCGACGAGATCACGCCCCATTACGATCCGATGGTGGCGAAGCTGATCGTCTGGGACCGCGACCGGCCCGCCGCCCTGGCCCGCATGGCAGCGGCCCTGAAGGCCGTGCGGATCGCGGGTGTCACCACCAATGTCGCCTTCCTCGGCCGGCTGATCGCCTGCCCGTCCTTCGATCGGGCCGATCTCGACACCGGCCTGATCGAGCGGGAAGCCGCCGTCCTGTTCCCGCCGCCGGCGCCCGCACCCCGCGACGCCGTGCTGGCCGCCGCCCTCGCCGACCTGTGCCGGGAGGCGGCCGCCGCCGGCCCCGACCCCTGGGCGCAGGCCGACAACTGGCGCGCCACCCTGCCCGTCGCGCGCCGGCTGAACTACCTCGATGGCGAGACCCTGCACCGGGTCGAGATCATCGCCGAGGGCAAGGGCTGGCACCTCTCCGTCGACGGTCACGGCTGCCGCGCCAGCGCCAGCCGCGATGCCCGGGGCGCGATGACGCTGGACCTCGGCGGCCGGCGCCTGCGGGCCAGCGTCGCGGCCCTTGGCGAGGCACGCCATGTCTTCCTGGACGGTGCCCATCACATCCTGGCGCATCACGATCCGCTGCATCAGGAATTCGAGGACGAGGGCGAGGCCGGCGGCCTCAGCGCGCCCATGCCGGGCAAGATCGTCGCCCTGCTGGCCGAAGTGGGGACGAAGCTGGAAAAAGGCACGCCCCTGCTGGTGCTGGAAGCGATGAAGATGGAACATACGATCAATGCGCCGGCCACCGGCACGCTGCGGGATTATTGTTTCGCCGTCGGCGATCAGGTGACGGAGGGCGCGGCCCTCGTCCATTTCGAGGCGGAAGGCTGAGGACGGAATGAAACTGCCGGAAAAGGTTACCCTGGTCGAAGTCGGCCCCCGCGACGGTCTCCAGAACGAGCCCGGCGTGGTGCCGACCGCGGTGAAGATCGGCCTCATCGAGAAGCTGGCCGAGGCGGGCCTGACCATGATCGAGGCGACGGCCTTCGTCTCGCCGAAATGGGTGCCGCAGATGGCCGACAACGCGGCGGTGCTGGCCGGCATCACGCGCCGGCCGGGCGTTACCTATCCGGTGCTGACGCCCAACCTGAAGGGCTTCGAGGCCGCCGTCGCAGCGGGCGCGACCGAAGTCGCCGTCTTCGCCGCGGCGTCCGAGAGTTTCTCTCAACGCAACATCAACTGTTCCATCGCCGAAAGCCTGGAGCGTTTCCGCCCTGTGATGGATGCGGCGGCGACGGCCGGGGTTTCGGTGCGCGGCTATGTCTCCTGCGTCGTCGGCTGCCCCTACGAGGGGGCGATCGCGCCGGAACAGGTGGCGCAGGTCGCGGCGGAACTGATGGTCATGGGCTGCCGGGAAATCTCGCTCGGCGATACGATCGGCGTCGGCACGCCGGCCAGCATCGCCCGGATGATCGAGGCGGTCGGCAAATTCGTGCCGATGTCCCGCCTGGCCGGCCACTACCACGACACCTACGGCATGGCGATCGCCAATATCCACGCCTCGCTGCAACTGGGCATGGCGACATTCGATGCCTCGGTCGGCGGTCTCGGCGGTTGCCCCTATGCCAAAGGCGCGAGCGGCAATGTCGCGACCGAGGATGTCGTCTATCTGCTGAACGGCCTCGGGCTCGACTGCGGCGTCGACCTCGACAGGCTGGTGGCGGCCGGCGATTTCATCGCCGGGCACCTCGGCCGGCCCAGCGGCTCGAAAGTCGCGCGGGCGCTGCTGGCCGGCCGGAGCTGAGCGGCAAGAACCCGTTCGAATTGGCCCACGCCTCGTCATCCCGGACGAAGCGCAGCGAAGATCCGGGATCTTTCGATCCAGTGTTCCCGCGCGTCAACGTCGCAAGATCCCGGCCTTCGCCGGGATGACGCCTTCCTAGGGAGTCTTCTGCTGCCCTCCGTCCGCCAGCAGGCGGGAGAGGGCGATTTCGTTGATCGCGGCCGGATTGGCCTGCAACAGGCCGGCCATATAGGCTTGCGCTTCCGCCTGCGCCTTCTCGCGTCGCAGGGCCTCGACCAGCTGGGGGCGCACCTCGTCCAGCGGCCGGGTATAGGCCGCCCTGGTCTCGACCAGTTTCACCAGGTGCCAGCCATCGTCGAGACGGATGGCCTCGGTCACGCCGCCTTCGGCGAGGCCGGCGACACGCTCGCGGATTTCGGGCCGGATCGTCGCCTCGCTGGCGAAGGCGGGATCGGCGCCCGCCCCCTCCTCGTCCGAGAATTGCCGGGCTAGGCCAAGGAAATCGGCGTTCTTCGGTTTCAGCGCGGCCTGTACCGCCGCCAGTTTCTTCTGCGCCGCGGCCTCCGCCGCCTTGTCGGCCCCCGCCGGCAGCGCAACGAAAATCTGGGCGAGGCGATATTGGCGCGGCACCAGGAAACTGGTGCGATTGGCGTCATAGGCCGAGGCGATATCGGCATCGGACGGATAACCGGCCGGCGCCACCGCCTTGGTCTTCAGGTAACTTTCGGCGATCACCGACTGGCGGGCGCGCTCGATCGCGGCGGCGACCTCGGGCCGCTGGTCCCATTTCCGCGCCTCGGCCTCGGCGAGGAGCAGGCGCCCGGCGAGCAATTGCCGCAACATGCGGCCGAGCGCGGCCGGGTCCTTCGACAGGGCCTCGCGCTGCTGCGCGCTCAGGCCATCGAGCAGGGCGCGGACTTCCGTCGCCGTGACGTCGACGGTGCCGACCCGGGCGATCACTTCATCGGCCGTCGCGGGTCCCGCGACCGCGAGGCCGAGCGAGAAGGCGAGGAGAACGCGGCGCAGACCACTCACGGCTTCACCTTGCCATCGGCCAGCTTGTCCCGGTAATCCTGCACCAGGTTTTCCAGTTCCACCCGCTTCAGCCCGAGGAACGGCTCCCGCGTCGCGACCACATCGCCAAGGCCGACACCGGCATAGGCATCGAGGATCTCGCTGCCGACGCGGTATAATTCGATATTCTTCGCCTCGCAGGATTCGGCTCGGCCCCGCTGGCCGTCCAGCTCGGCCGACAGGCGGCGGCCCTCCTCTTCCAGCGACTTGCCGATCGTGACCGCCTTGTCCGTGGCGCTGCGGCACTGGCCGAGCACGCCCTGCACCCTGTCGAGCGCCGTGGCCTGTTCGCTGGCCCTTGTTTCAAGCTCCGCCACCTTGCCCGCTTCCGCGGCGGTGTCCTTGCGGGCGCTGGCCAGCTGATCGCGGGTGGCCGCCACCTGCGCCTTCAGGGCATCCCGCTCCTTCTCGGCGACGGCGATCCGCGCCTGCAACGCCGTGCGTTCATCCTCGAGCGCGCGGAGCTGGCTGGTCGCGCTCCGCAGCGCATCGCGCAGCCGCGTTTCCGTATCCTGATCGGCGAGCGCGAGGCCGCCGGTGGCCGTCAGGATCGCGAGGGCGAGAAGGGAGGGACGCCACATGGTCAGAACCTCGCGCTCACGTCGGCCTGCAGCACATCGGCGGAATAAGTCGGCCCGGCGATATTGTCCGCGCTCTGCCAGCGGAGGCTGAGGGCGACATTGTCGGCGACGCCAAAGGCACCGCCGAAGACGTAACCTTCGAGGTTGGTGCCGCCGAGGCCGAAATCGCTGTCGGTGAAGCCGTCGACCACCGAGTCCGATTCCAGGTATTTATAGGCAAAGCGCAGGTTCCAGTCCCAGCGCTTGCGCACCTGTTCGGTGCCGAGGGTCAGCCGCGCCATATAGGCGGTATCGCCGCCCTCGAACTCGCCGAAGGGCTGGCCGGTGGCGTCGTCGCCGCGATTGTTCACCGCGTTGGCGCGCGCCCGGCTTTCGTCGAAGGCGAGGTTCTTCACATATTCGCCGTCGAGGGCGATGGGCAGGGTCTTGAACTGGGACAGGTCGAGCCGCGCGGTCAGGGCGAGTTCGCGGAAGCCGGTGACCAGGCCGAAATACTGATACTGGTCGGTGGTGCCATTGCCGTTGGCCGCGGTCGGGGCGATCGCGCGCAGGGCCATGTAGGTATTGCCCTTCTGCGCGAAGCCGGGCCGGGTCAGGTCGCTGTCGCAGGCGTCCGACGCGTTCAGCACCGTGCAGAGGCTCGACAGTTCGCCCTTGATGTTGTCGAAGTGATAATAGGCGAGGCCGGCCTTCAGCCTGTAATCGTCGGTGATCTTCCATTCGACGCCGGCCTGACCGCCCAGCAGCCATTTGTCGTGGCTCTGCATCTTGGCCGCGTCGGTGCTGGCGAAGTTGAAGTCGGTATTATAGACCGGGAAGGCGCCGAGCACGCCGAAGGGCTTCACGCTGCCGCCCAGATCGTAGGCGCCGGCCAGCGCGAGACCGTCGAAACCGATATCGTCGTCCCAGATCAGATCGGTCGCGAAGAAGGGATTGTCGAAGCGCCCGCCGTCGACGACGAGGCCGAGACCATCGGCGACATCGCCCTTGTAACGGATATAGGCCCGGTCGAGCCAGATCGCGTATTTGCTGAAATTGCCGCCGCTGCCCCCGAGGCTCTGGTTGGTGCTGACGGGGGAGGAGCCGTCGCCAGTCGCGACCCGAAGCCCGGTCGAGAAGCCGTCGCCCAGATCCGCCGCGACGCCGAGCCGCGCGCGCAGCCGCGCCCGCTCGCGGTCCTGATCGACATTGAGCTGCGGCGGCAGATTGGCGTTCCCGGTCGAAACGTCGTAGGGGCTGCCGGTGTTGATCGCGTTGAAATTGGGGAATTCGCCGGTGTTGGCGTTGCTGTCGCCGAGGTAATCGCCCTCGTAGCGCAGGCGGATGTCGCCGGTGATCTTGATGCGCTGGGTCCAGTCGGGGATGGCGTTGGGCGTCGCCCAGCCTTCGCGCTTGGCCTGAGCCATCACTTCGGTGCGCACTTCGTCGCGGATCTGCTTGCGCACCATCTCGGGCACATATTGGACGCGCACCGTGCCGTCGCGATTGGGCACGGCGACCGTGGTGCCGCCGGGCGCCGCCGCCGGGGCCGGGGCGGCGGCGCTCGCTTCCGCCTCGGCCTGCTTGATCAGGCCATCGGCGTCGGCCCTGGTGATCAGGCCGCGCTTGACCATGAGATTGATCAGATTGATCGTCGCGTTGGGCGAAGGCGCCGGCTCCTGCGCCCACGCGGGCGAGGCGGCGACCAGCCCGGCGGCGACCAGAAGGGCCGGGGCGGCAAGACGGAAGGCGTTACGTTCACTCTTGGACATGGGGTCCCCACTTCGGATGGCTTCAGCCCGGCCGCAGCGCCTTGATGCGCATGTGGATGGGTTGTGGCATGTCGGACGGCGGCGGATCGAAATGCCGCCCCCGCAGGATCTCGTTCTCGATGATACGGTCGACCTCGGCATCGCCGCTGGAGGCCCCGAGGCGCACGCGCGTGACGCTGCCCGAGGCATCCAGCCAGATCTGGACCTTCAGGCCGCCGATGGTCGCCTTCCGCGTTTTCCGATTGTCGCGCAGCGCCGCCTCGATCTCTTTCTGGACCTTGGCCGCATACCAGCCGAAGCGGGTTCCACCGCCGCCCGTGCCACCGCCGCCAATCAGGCCGCCGCCCCCCGGCCGCCCCGAAAGACCGAAACTGTCGCCCGGCCCGGTGCCCTCCTGGTCGAGGCCGAGCGGTCCCGGGGCCGGCGCTTCCGGCTCCGCCTCTTCCGGCTCTTCCTTCGGTGCCTCTTCCTTCATCTCGGGCTCGGCGATCTCGGGCTGTTCCTCCACCTGTTCCTCGGGCGGGGGCGGTTCCTCTGGCGGGGGCGGAGGTGGCGGCGGAGACGGGGGCGTCAGGATCTGCACCACCTGCGGCTCGGACACCTTGCGCGTCGGCTGGCTGTCGCCGCCGACCAGCACCGCCGCGACGGCGAACAGGGCGACGGCGACGACACCCGCGACGATGCCCGGGGCATTGCGCCGCAGGAAACCCTGCCCGTCATCATCCTCGTCGTCGCGCGCCATGTCGGGTCACTTCACCAGGGGTTTGGTGGCGAGGCCGACCTGGCTGACACCGACCTGGCCCAGAAGATCGAGGACATCCATCACGCCCTGATATTGCGACAGGCCGTCGCCCTTGATCACCACCGGGAAATCGGGGGTCAGCGCCTTCTGCGACAGCAGGCGTTGCTTCAGGTCGTCGAGCGAGGCGACCGGCGTCGTGTTCAGGAAGATCTTGCCATCGGCGGTCAAGCTGATCGCCTGGGTCTTCGATTCCGCGAGGCTGGGCTGGGCGCTGGCACGCGGCAGGTTCACCTTCATGCCCTGCACGCTGGCCGTCGTCATGATGATGAAGATGACCAGCAGCACATAGGCGAGATCGAGCATCGGCGTGATGTTGATGTCGTCATAGGGTTTGTTGTCGCCCTGGACCTGCATCGCCGTCACTCCGCCGCGAGCGTGTCGTCGACCCGCGTCTCGGGCGACCAGGCATAGAATTCGGCGAGGCGAGTGATGAATTCGTCGACGAAGACCTGAATGTCCGCCGACGCATCCTTGATGCGCGAGTTCAGGTAATTATAGGCGAAGAGCGCGGGGATCGCGACCGCGAGGCCGGCCACGGTGGCCAGCAGGGCGGCGGCGATGCCCGGCGCGATCGCGTTCACGTTGACGTCGCCCGAAGCCGCGATCGCCGCGAAGGTGATCATCACGCCGACCACGGTGCCGAGCAGGCCGAGGAAGGGCCCGCCCGAGATGGCGATGGTCAGGACCACGATCTGGCGGTTCAGCTTCTGAAGCTCGCGCACCTGGGTGGCGTCGAGGCTGGCGCGGATGGCGGCGATCGATTCCGCCTTCAGCCAGCGCGCCCCCGGCTTCGCGCCGGCGAAGCGGCGGTGGATTTCGTGCAGGCCCGCGTTGAACACCCGGTACAGCGCGGAATGCCGCACCAGCCGCAGATCGGCCCTGGACAGATGCCCGCCCATGGTGCCGGCGTCATCGGCCTTGCCGGCCTCGAGCACGGAGAAGTCGCCCGCGATCCGGTCATAGGCTTCGAGGAAGCGGCTGTTGGCCCTCTGCTGGCGGCCGACGTAGGACATCTTGCCGGCGACGACGACCCAGGAAATCACCGCCATCACCGCGAGAATGCCGATCACCACCCAGGCATCGAGGGTGACCGATTTCACGATCACCGCGAAATGACCGGTCAGCCAGGTCGTCGTTTCCTCGTCCATGCTGAGCGACAGGAGCTTGGCGCTGTCCCCGCCCTGGCCGAGGGCGGCCAGACGGATGAAGCCCGCGGGCCGCGCGATTTTGGCAATCTGCAGCTCGTCGATCTCGCCCGCGAACCCCGTGTAGACGGGAAGAGCCGGCGCCGCGATTTCCGCGACCGGGGCGGCGGCTTCGGCCGCGCCGTCGATTGCCGGCGCGGGCTCGGGCGCGATCACCGGCGCCGGGGCGGGCGCGGCATCCGCGCCGAGAAGGGCGGGCGTGTTCATCGCCGCGAGCGCCCCCGCGATTTCCACCTGCGGCAGACCGTCGACGAAGAGACGAAGCCGCGTGCCATCGGCGGTTACCGCGATGTGATGCCAGGTGCCGGCGGCCAGGGCGGCGGGGGCAGTCATCCGCTGCAGACCGAAGCCGTTGCGCAGCTCGACGAAGGCCACGCCATTGTCCATGCCGATGTCGAGGCCGGCGACACCGTCGCGCCGGCTGTAGATCAGGGCCTTGGGCTGATCGGCATCGGCCTTGACCCAGGCCGACCAGGTGAGCGCAGCGCCATTGGCGACGGCGAGGGAGGCGGAGGCCGGCAGGGTCACCGGGGTCTGGCCGTCGAGGCGAAGGCCGCGCCCGATCATCGAGCCGTCGGCGGTCACGCCCGCCGTCTCCGCCGTGTTGTTCCAGGTCGTGTAGTCCCGGACCGGCAGGCCGTTTTCCGTGAAGTGATAGACCAGCAGCGTATCGGGATCGAAAGTCGCCTTGGCCTCTTCCGCGCCGGCCGCGTTCGGATTGGCGTAATAGAGCCACAGCCTGGCCTGCGCGCCGGGCTTCACGTCGGGCACCGAGACCCAGACGAAGGCCTCGCCCATCAGGCTGTCGAACTTCTCGACATGATACTTCAGCGGTGTCGTATCGTCCTCGGCGACGAAGCGGATGTCGGCGCCGTCCTGCTTCGCGCGCTCGAACTGGAAATTGCCGCTGTGCAGGCGGATCAGCACCGGACTGGTGCCCACCGGATCGGTGATGCCCGCCCCGGTCGCGCCGGTGTCGATGGTCAGCTGCTTGCGCAGCGTCCATTCGTCATTCCACCAGGCCCTGGCGGAACCCGGCAGCATCGTCAGGCCGGCCAGCAGGCCCAGCATCACCGCCAGGACGAACCCGGCCCCCTTGCGTTGCATCGCCCCAAACCCTTTTGCGGAAACCATGGTCAGAACTCGCCCCAGACGCGGAAATGCAGCCGCGGATCGCCGGCGCGCGTGTTGCTCTGGTCGACCAGCGGCACCCCGAGGTCGACGACACCGTTCAGATAGTCGAGAAGGCGGATCTGACTGCCGACGCCGACACTGGCGAGGCTGAAGTCATCGTCCTGTTCGGCCCCGGGCTTCAGCACGGCCAGCAAGGCACCGTCGGCGAAGACATGAAAACGCCATTCGTTCACCGTGCCCGCGCTCCAGTCCGTGTCGGCGATGCCCTGGAGGTTGGGACCGCGCAATTCCAGCCGGCCGATCACACCGTTATCGCCAAGGCTTTCGGATTCGAGATAGCCGCGCACGGTATCGAGACCCCCCGCGCTGATCTCCTCGCTCGACACCAGCGGCTGGTCCGAGACCTGGCCTTCGATGCGGGCGAAGAGCTGGAATTCGGCCGGCAGCTCGCGGGTGTGCGAGGCATGGCCGCGCAGATAGACGAAATCGCCCCGGCTGTCGGCGCGCTTGTTCTGGAAATCCGACTGGCCGCTGCCGAGACCCCGCAGGTTGAAGGTGAGGCCGATGCCGGCATCGGTCTGCTCGCCCTCACCCGACCAGGTGCCGGTGTAATCGGCGGTGACCGGGAAATAGGTGACGGGGGCGGACTGGCCAACCGCGTCGCCAAGGCCGACCAGTTCCTCGAAATGCTTGTAATCGAGGCCGACCGACGCCTGATGGAAGAAATCGTCGGCGCCACCGGGCAGCGTGACCAGGCCACGAAGACCAAGGGTCTCGCCCCGGCCAACGACATTGGTGCCGCCCAGGGTCGAGATGTCGGACTCGTTCTTCACGCCATAGACAAGCAGGCTGAAGGCGGGGTTACGCGGAAACCGGGCAAGATAGGAGGCGGAATAGACCTCGCCGTCATCCCTGTCTTCGGGCGCGACCTGAAAGCCGAGGGTCAGCGAATGGCCGAGCTGCCACAGATTCTCGTAGCGCAGGGAGGCGTTGAGCCGCAGCGGCTTGGTATTGGCGCTATAGCCGTTGTTCAGCTCCAGGCTGCCATGGAAGGGAAGACGGTCCTCGACCATCAGGTCGACATCGACCGTGCCCGGCGCGACGCCGGCCCGCAGCGAGGGCGTCACCCGCCGGTCGGGCTGCTGGTTCAGGCCGGTGATGTCCTGGGTCACCGCGGTGAAATCGGGCACCGAACCCTCGGCCAGGGACGGCGCCTCGGCCTTGATCTGGTCGAGGGAGTAGTATCGCGCGCCGCGCACCCGCAGACGCCCGACCGCGCCTTCGACGACCTTGAGGAGGACGACGCCGTCCTTCACGTCCTGCGCGGGGATTTCCACGGCGACGGTCTGGTAACCCCGATCGGCATAGGCTTTCTCGAGCGAGGCCCGCGCCCGCTCCACTTCGTCGATCCTGCGATGGGGACCGAGGAAGGGATAGACCGCGCGCTCGACATCGGTCTGCGCCAGGGCATGAGTGCCTTCGATCCGGTATTCCCAGATGTCGATGCGGCGCTCGTCCCCGGCCGGAGCGGACGCTTCCTCGGCACGCGCGGCGCCAGCGGCCCCGAGCAGGCACGGCGCGGCGATGACCACCGCGCGCAGCATCCCCGCGCCCCACCGACAGCCGTAAGCGACAACAAGCATCTAGGTCCACACCCCGAACGCGGCAAGCATCGGTCGCCACCAGCCGCCCATGCGGCCCGTCGCGTCCCCCGCTATCGCAATATCAGCGGCCAGTGACCGCCCGGTGACCCATTTGCGATGAAACGGCGACAGTCGCCGAAGGGTTCAGCGGGCGGCGCGGATCCAGAAGGGACGTCGGGGATCGCCGGTGAATTCGACCGTCGTCACGCGGTCGAGACGGATGCCGCCCGCCATGGTGGCCGTGACCCGGATGCTGACCATCTGAAGCGCGATCGGCTCGTCGTCGGCGATGTCGATCGCGACCTGCTGGCCGGCCTCCTCGCGACGCCGGTTGATGACGGCGAATGTGTCCACCCCCTGGCCCGACATGATGGCGAGGACATCGGGGCCGGCGCGCCGACCGTCGACGATGCCGACATCAGCCCGGGGGATCAGGGAGACAAGGGGGGCGACGACGGCGAGCATCCGGGGCGTCATGCCCTTGACGAGGCCGATTTCGCCGATGGTCCTGAAACCGGCATTGCGCGGCACGATGCCGGTGCCGGCATAGGCATCCTTCTCGGCGCCGTGCAGGCGGGGCGTGTCGTCCTCGTCGATCCAGTCCTCGACCGTATCGGTCAGTTCATCGAGCTGCAGGCCCGAGGCGCCGGCATGGGCGAGCAGGGCGCGGATCACCGGCGTGTCGACCGAATTGATCGGCACCTTGCCCCGCTCGTCCTCGATGGCGATGTCGAGGGTTACGCCATCGAACATGATCCTTCGCGGCCCGCCCCCCACCGGCCAGCGCAGCGTCCGATCCTCGATCGCGAGATCGTGAATGGCGAGGTTCAGGCCCGCTTCCGCCGCCGCTTCCAGCCGGACGCGCAGGGTCTCGGCCCGCAGCAGCGCCGTCGTGCCCCGGCCCCAGTCGATGATGGCGAGGGCCAGCAAGGCGAAGATCGCGACACCGAGCACCGCCGCCGGCAAGGCGAAACCGCGCTGGGTTTGCCGCGAGGCGTGGGGCAGGGTGAAGCCCCTTACCCCATCCCTCTCCCCCAAGGGGGCGAGGGGGCCTGCCTCGCCTCGGTCTGCCCCCTCGCCCCGCCTGCGGGGAGAGGGATGGGGTGAGGGGCCCGGCGCCGCGATCTTCGTCTCAGTTGCCATCGGCGGCGGGCGCCCCTTCGGCCGGGCGAAGCGCGGTCGGGGCCGAAACCTCGATCCGCACGGAAATCCGGGGGGCCGCGCCGATATCGTCGTTGCGAAGGGTGGTCACCGAAATGCCGTCGACGATCACCGGCGGATGCTCGCGCGCCAGTCGCGACAGCGCATCGTGAAGCTGCGGCAGGGCCATCTCGGCTTCGAGGCCGGCGCCGGCCCAGCCGGGGCGCGGCGCCGCCTGTTCGCTGACCGTGCGCACCTGGCTGCCCGCTTCGGTGAAGACCTCGCCCAGAAGGCCGCGCAAGTTTTCGGTCGCGGCCGGCATGTCTTCGGCCGCGAGGGTGAAGCTGGGGGCGGTTTCGGCCTGCCGCGCCGCGGCGGCCCGCCACCCGGCGGCGCCATCGAGCAGGCGGGCGTTCCGCTGGTATTCCGCTTCGAGATCGGCCCTTTCCTCCGCCCGGGACAGGAAGCCTTCCGCCAAGGGCTGCACCACGAGACCGAGAATGCCGAGAAGGACGGCGACCAGCAGGCCGATGGCGACCAGGCGGCTTTCGCGGGCGCTCAGGGCTCTCATGGCCGCACCTTCGCGGTGGCGGTCAGGCCGAAGCCCTGGCCTTCGTTCTCCGGCCGGACCGTCTCGAACAGACCCGTCGCCTCGACCAGGGCGGGCACCGCCCCGGGCGCCGGCGCCTTGCCGACGAGGACCAGCGCCTTGCCGTCCCAGTCGAAGCGGGTGGCGTAAGTATCGTCGGGCAAGGCCCGGGTGATGGCGTCGAGCACGGGCAGCGGCGCCTGACGCTGCGCGAGGGCGAGGAAATCGCGGCGGCGGGCTTCCTCGCGGTCGACCTGTCGGCGCAACTGCTCGATCCGCTGGACCTGCAGGCGCTGGCCATCGACCGCCTCGCGCAGGGTGGCCAGGGCGAAGTCGTCACGAAGGACGAGAAGGCCGAGATTGGCCAGCAGCAACACGGGCAGGCCGACGCGAAGCGCCATCCCGACCCGGCCGCCCCGGCTGCGGCCCCCGCTGTCGAGACCCCGGGTGAAATCGAAGCGCAGGCCCCCGTCCCCGCCCATGAGACCGGCGGCGACGGGATGGATGCCCTTGCCGGCGAGGAAGGCGAGATCGCGGGCCAGGTCCTCGCGCCGCATGACCGCGAGGCTGATCCGGCGAAGCCCCCCCTTCGCCACCGGCTCGGGGCCGGTTTCGGCGTCGAACACGGCCTCTTCCACCGAGAAAGGCGTCAAACGGTCGAGATCGAGGGCGAGCATCCGTCGAAGCTCGGTCGGCGACGGCACCGGATAGTCGAAGTCGCCGACCAGCACCGCTTCCGGCGGCACCACGAGAGCGGCCCGGGCGGCGGCGCGGCCCGGCTGACCGACCGGACGCCAGGTCCCGGCCACGGACCGGTAGAACACGGGCGCGCCGCCCTCGATCGCCACGAACAGGCGCGGACGCAGCAACCGGCCTCGCCAGCCGGCCGGCACCAGGGCGGACAATTCCCCGACCCACCAGTCGAGGCCGCGCTTCAGGGTCCGGCCAAGGGTGGTCATGTCGGTATTGAGAAGGGCCTTCAGTTCCATCAGCCGCGCCCCGCGCATCGCGCGCCTTCGTCATAGAGTACACAATCGCCGTCGACGCCGACCAGGGGCCGGACCAGAAGATCGGGCCACCAGCGGGAATCGCCGGCGGGAAAACGCACGCGCAGGCGGATCAGCGCCGGCATGAAGGGCTCCTTGTGCCAGCTGTCGTGCCAGGCCGCCGCCTCTTCCTCGGTCTCGCCGTAATAGGCGATGTCGAGGCCGGCGACGCCGCGCAGCAGGATATCCCGCCGCCACAGCTGGTCGCCGTCGCGGCCGAGCAGATCGCTGCGCGACAGCAGCACGAGATCGCCCCCCGCCTCGACCGCCAGCTGATAGCGGGCAAGACCGGTCGAGCCTTCGGCCTGGCTCAGCGGCGCGGTGAAGACCAGCCGGCCGGGGCCGCCGTCGACATCGGGATAGGGGGTCGGCGCGTCATAGCGGGCCTTCAGATACATGTGGCCGATCCGCTCGCGCAGCACCGACTGGGCGCCCTCGATCGCCTCGGCGGTCGATGCCCGGGCGGCAGCGCCCTGCCACAGGTTGCGCGCCGAGGTGAGGCCCTGCAACAGCAGCAGCGAGAACAGCGCCAGCAAGGCCAGCGCCACGATCGCCTCGACCAGGGAGGCACCGCGCTGGGCGTGGGGCTCAACGCGCGGGGGCAAGGCGCAGGCTCCTCAATTCCGTGATCACCGGCCCGCCCGCCCGGGGCCAGACCGAGACCGTCACCTGCCACAGCTGGCCGGCGCTGCTGGCCGCCGTCGCGCCGTAAGGCCGGCTGCGCACTGCATAGGCGAGCGGGCCGGAGACGCCGCCGACCTCCCGCCCGTCGAGCGCGAAAAGCGTGCCGGCCGCCGCCATCTGGGCCTGGGCGACCAGCAGCGCCGCCTGACGATCGCCGCCGATCCGGCTGCGCAGCGCGCTGTCACCGACGACGCCGAACAGAAGCCCGAGCCCGAGACCGAGCACGCCGAGGGCGACCAGCACTTCGACCATGCCGAAACCGCGCTGCCCGTCCCGCCCCGACATCTAGAGACCCCGCAGGCCAACGGCGCCGGTCGCCGGATCGACCATGACCTCGGCCCGGCGGCTGCCCCTCGTGCCGGCGACGGCGATGATGCCGCCGGTGGTCGAGCCATCGGCGAAAAAGACCACGCGGGCACTGCCGGAGAAGCGAACGCCATCGACCGCGCGGCGCACCGCGCCCGTTCCCGGATCATAGCCCTGGCCATCGCCGTTCAGCGCCACGGCCACCGCCCGCCCGGAAGTGAGGGCGAGGCCCCGCGCGCTGCGCAGGTCGGCCGAAAGCTGTTCGGTCGCGCGGCGGAACTGCATCTGGGCGAAGCCCCGGTCCATGTTGGGATAGGCCATGGCGCCGACGAGGGCGAGGATGGCCAGGGCCACCATCACCTCGATCAGGGTCGCGCCGCGCTCGGAGCCTGTTCGGACATTCGCCGGGTCGACCCGTCCGGGGGGGCCAAACGGGCTCTCACCAGTTGCCGACATCCTGCGCCTCGCCCGTGCCGCCCGGGGCGCCGTCGTTGCCGAGGGTGAAGACATCCACTTCGCCGTGCTCGCCCGGCATCTTGTAGAGATAGGGATTGCCCCAGGGATCGCGCAGCGCCTCGGCCCGGCGAAGATAGGGGCCGTTCCAGCCCGGCGCCGTCTTGGGCGGCGCCATCAGGGCGGCGAGGCCTTCCTGCTGCGACGGATAACGGCCGACATCGAGGCGATAGAGCTCGAGGCTGGCCGTCACATTCTGCAACTGGACCCGCGCCGTCTGGGTGCGCGAGGAGCCGAGATATTTCAGCACCTGCGGCCCGACCACCGCCGCCAGCAGGCCGAGAATGGCCAGCACGACGAGAAGTTCGATCAGGGTGAAGCCGCGCTGGCCGTGCCGGCGGCGGGAGGAAGTCTTGGAGAGCATTGTCATTGCATGGCCAGATCGTTGACGCCGAGAATGGCGGACATGATGGCGGCGATCACCCCGGCGACGACGATGCCGAGCACGACGGTGAGCAAGGGCGTCATCAGGGTGATCAGCCGCTGGGTCGTATTATTGACCTCGCGGTCGAGAATATCGGCGAGACGCAGCAGCATCGGCCCCAATTGCGCCGTTTCCTCGCCGGTACGCAGGAAGCCGATGGCGAGGCGCGGGAAGATGCCCGTCGCCGCCAGCGGCCCGGCCAACCCCGCGCCTTCGTGCAGGCCCGAGGCGACCCGCCCGACCGATGCGGCCATGTGGCGGTTGGAGAGGGTGCGGGCGGCGATGCCGAGGGCGGTCGGCAGGGCGACATTGCTGTCGACGAGGGCGCCGAGGGTGCGGGCGAAACGCGCCGTCTGCGCCTCGACCACCAGCCGGCCAACCAGGGGCACGTTCAGGATCCGGCGGTCGAGCTTCATCTGCATGTCGGGCCGGCGCAGCCAGCGCCAGACCAGGACCGCGATCACGATGCCGCCCAGCAGGGCCAGAAGACCATAATCCCGGATGAAGCGGCTGATGCCGACCACGATCGCGGTGATCGGCGGCAGCTTGCCGCCAAGATCGGCGAACAGGGTCTCGAACTGGGGCACGACGACCAGCAGCATGATCAGGATGACGCCAAAGGCGACCACCATCAGCATGACCGGATAGACGAGGGCGGAGCGCACGGTCTGGCGCAGCGCCTCCTGCCGCTCCAGCGCGGTGGCGAGCCGCGCCAGGGTGGAGCCCAGACGGCCGCTGGCCTCCCCGGCCTCGGCGAGGGCGATCGCCATGGGCGAGAACAGGCCACCCGCCTCGGCCATCGCCCGGGCCAGCGGAATGCCGCCCTTCACCCGGTCGCGGAGGGCCAGCACGGCGGCGGCCCGGACGGGGTCCCGGGCATTTTCCGCCGCCATGGCCAGCGCCCGGTCGAGCGGCAGGCCGGCGTCGAGCAGCACGGCGATCTGGCCGATGGTATCGGGCAGCGCCTTGCGCTGGGCCCCGGCGATGCGCGCCCGCGCCGCCGCGGCCGGCTGGCCCTCCACCGCCTCGATCGCCATCAGGCCGGCGACGCGCAAGGCCTCGATCGCGGCCTCGCGGTCGCGGCCCTCGACCGTGCCCTGACGGATTTCGCCGGTGCGCATGACGACGGCGCGATAGCGGAAACTCTTCACGCCGTCAGCCCTCCCGCGTCACGCGCAGGACTTCCTCGATGGTGGTCTCGCCGGCCACCACCTTGTCGATACCATCGGCCAGCATGGGGCGCATCCCCTCGTCCATGGCGGCGCGGGCGATTTCCCGCGCTTCCGCCCGGCCGAGGACGAGACGGGAGACCGCCTCGCTCATGGGCAGCAATTCGAGAATGGCCAGCCGGCCCCGGAACCCGCTGCCGCCGCAGGCTTCGCAGCCGACCTCGCGGTGGAACCGGATCTCGCCCGCCGGCACGGCGCCGGGGCCAAGGGCGGCAAGCGCCTCCGCCGTTGGCCGGTAGGGCTCGCGGCAATGGGGGCACAGGCGGCGCACCAGCCGCTGGGCCAGCACGGCATTCAGGGTGGAGGCGATCAGATAGGGTTCCGCCCCCATGTCGAGAAGCCGGGTGACCGCGCTCGGCGCGTCATTGGTGTGCAGGGTCGACAGGATGGTGTGGCCGGTCAGCGCCGCCTGGATCGCGACCTGCACGGTCTCGAGATCGCGGATTTCGCCGACCATCATCACATCCGGGTCCTGGCGCAGGAAGGAGCGCAGGGATTCGGCGAAGCCGAGACCGATCTTGTGGCGCACCTGGGTCTGGCTGATGCCCTGCAGGCGATATTCGATCGGATCCTCGATGGTCAGGATCTTGCGCTCGGGCGTGTTGAGCGCGGCGAGCGAGGCATAGAGCGTCGTCGTCTTGCCGCTGCCGGTCGGCCCGGTGACGAGGACGATGCCATGGGGCCGGCGCAGGATCTTCAGCCATTGCGCCTTCATCGCCTCGCCAAAGCCGAGGGCATCGAAATCGAGCGAGAGATGGGAGCGGTCGAGAATGCGCAAAACGACGCTCTCGCCGTGAATGACCGGCGAGGTGGCGACGCGGAAATCGATATCCTGACCCCGCACCGCGAGGCGCAACCGCCCGTCCTGGGGCAGGCGCCGTTCGGCGATGTCGAGATTGGCCATGACCTTGATGCGCGAGACGATACTGTTCCGCATCGCCGCCGGCAGGGTCTCGCATTCGATCAGGGCGCCGTCGACGCGCATCCGCAGCTTCAGCCCGTCCTCGCCCGGCTCGAGATGGATGTCCGACGCCCGCGCCTCGACCGCGCGCATGATCACGGCGTTGACGACCCGCACCACCGGCGCGTCGCTGGCGAGATCGCGCATCCGCTCGATATCGGCATCATCCGCCGCCTCGTCGGCACCGCCGCCGGATTCGCCCGGCGCCGCGCCGCACAGGCGATCGAGCGCCTGTTCGACATCGCTCGCCCGGGCGACGAAAGGGCGTACCGGACAACGCAGGGTGAATTCGAGCGCCTGACGGGCGTAGGGATCGAGCGGATCGACGAAGGCGACATCAAGACCCGCCTCGGTCTGCGCCAGCGGCAGGGCGCGCACCCGGCGCAGGAAACGCGGCGCGATCCGCCCCGCGGCGGGCAGGCTCCGCGGGAAATTCGCCGGGCCGGCAACCGGCAGCGACAGGGCGCCGGCCAGGGCTTGCGCCAGGCTTTCTTCCGACATCATGCCAAGGCGCGTCAGCACCGCGTCCAGCGGCTCGCGCGTCTCGGCCTGGACGAGGCGGGCGCGGGTCAGGGTCTCGGGCGCCAGCAGGCCGCGATCGAGCAGCAGTCCGCCGAGATCGGGGGCCGCCTCGTCCCGGTCGATGGCACCATGACTGTCGATCAATTCGGACACACTGAGCCCCTGGCGTAGCCGACGCCTGCGAACCGCCGTCGCCCGCGGCCGAACCGGGGGACGGGGCTGGTTTAAGCAATCCGCCGTAGGGTCACAAACATTTTCCCCGCTTTCAAATAAATTTCACAATGCCCGGTCTGGATTCGCCGCACCCCCATACCGTCATGAAATCGAAACAAACCAATCCCGATCATTGAATATAAATGTCATCAAATATTCAGGAACTGAAATATTGCATTCATGCAGACATCAAGAGAGTTTTCGAAAAAAGACTACATATCAATTCAGGCCAATTTGCTGTTTGTTGCCGCAGGAAAACCGGGATTTGGATTGATTGTGCGCCGCCGAAAACTAAATTCGGCCCGCGTTCGAAGCGAACGGCAAATCTCCGTGGGGGGCACACGACATTTGCGCGCCATCGCCAGACGGGTTTCTGGGGATTTGCCGATCGCTCCGGTCGCCGACTGAAGAGATGAACAATCGATGCCATCTCAACCCATGAGGCCCAACATGAAGTCCCTCAAGCTCAAGTTTTTCGGCGGCGCCTTCCTCCTGGCGACCACCAGCCTCGCCGGCGCTGCTTCCGCCACCGACATCCACGGCGGCGGCGCCACCCTGCCGGCGCCGGTGATCACCCAGGCCTACGGCTGCTACAGCGGCGCCGCCACGGGCGTGGAATATCTGATCCGCAACTCCTCGAACAACCTGATCGACACGGCCGAAAAGCCCTGCCCGGCGAACATCGCCAGCCCGGTCGTCGCGTCCAACGCCTTCCATTACGCCGCGACCGGCTCGGGCCTCGGCATTGCCGGCTTCTTCAGCCATGATCCGAGCCGCTTCGGCACCTATCCGGGCACGCCCTTCCCGTCGGTCGAATTCGGCCTGTCGGACAATGCCCTGAAGCAGTCGGATGTCGACGCCTACAACAACGGCGGCACCGTTCAGGGCGTCACCGTCGTCGCCCCCGGCGCCACCCCGACCGGCAGCCAGTATGCCAATCCGTTCGAGAAGTACGGCAGCCTGATCCAGGTCCCGAACATCATCGCCGCGGTCGGCATCGCCTACAAGGTGCCGAAGGGTGTGACCATCAACACGACCAGCGGCAAGCTGGAACTGACCAAGGCCGATCTCTGCAAGGTCTTCGACGGTTCCTATTCCTACTGGGACCAGATCCCCAACGTGACCGGCCACGTCCGCCTGCTGCGCGTCGGCCGCTCCGACAGCTCGGGTACGACCTCGCTGTTCACCCGCCACATGGCGGCGATCTGCGCCGGTCAGACCCGCAACAAGTTCAAGACCGCTTCGGGCACCTCCACCCTGCCCAGCACCAGCGGCTGGCGCCTCGGCGCCGGCAACAGCGGTGTCGTCACCCTGCTCGAGGGCACCAAAGGCACCATCGGCTACCTCGGTTCCGAATATCTGGTCACCAGCACGCTGAACGCCGCCTCGATCCAGGAAGGCACCTCGGCCACCTTCCTGCAGCCGACCGCCGCCAACGCGACCAAGGCCTTCAACTCGATCGGCTTCGCGACGCCGTCGGGTGACGCTCAGAAGAACCCGCTGAACTGGGTCCCGACCGACATCAACAGCTCGGTCGAGAACCCCACCGCGGGCTATCCGATCATCGGCACCAGCAACACCCTGCTGTACAGCTGCTACACGACGACCGCCAAGGTGAACGCCCTGGTCTCGCCGACCACCAGCTCGCTCGGCTTCCTGCGCTGGTACTACACCAACAGCGTCGTGAACTCGAGCACCGGCCTGCACGCCACCAACGGCGTCGCGCCGCTGCCGTCGGCCATGCGCACTTCGGTCTACAACTTCCTGCGCGCGACCATCAAGGTCAAGGGCGCGACCGGTTGCGTCGGCAAGGGCGCCTGATCGCCCCCTGCCTTCACGCCTGACAGGGAACGGCCCCGGAAACACCGGGGCCGTTCTTCTTTTCAGGAGGCAGTGTCCTTGCCCCTTCGCCGCCCCAGCGACGGCGGCTGGCCGAAGCGCCGGACATAGGCGCGCCAGAAGGGGGCATAGGACCCGAAGCCGACCTCGGCCGCGACCTCGCGCAGATCAAGCGCGCAGGCATCCGACGACAACAGCCGGTGCGCCGCCTCCACCCGCAGGTTCTGCAGACAGCGCGAGGGCGTCATGCCGCGAAAGCGCAGGAAAGCCCGGTTCAGCGACCGGGGGCTGGCCCCCACCCGCTCCGCCAGCTCGACCATGGTCAGGGGCTCCCGCATGTGACGGGCAAGGTAATCCTCGGCCCGCTTCACATGGCGCGGCACCGATGGCGACAGCGGTGACGACGGAACTTCAGCTGAAACCCGGTCGATGCCCAGCGCCGCCAGCAGCAGCATGGCGAGGCCCGGCAACAGGCGCGGGGCCCCCTCGTCCAGCGACAACTGCAGGATACCTTCCGCCCGGAAGGCTTCCCGCCCCGATGTCAGCGCCATCCGGGACAGGTTGGCCATGGCCTCGGCCGAAACGAGACAGAGGATCGCGAGGCAACCCGCGCCGAGGCTGATGCGGCAGGTTTTCCGGGGCACGAGGATGAAGACGTGCTCCGGCCCGGCATTGATCGTTCCGACACGCGCCGTCCCCTCGACGGGCAGCAGCAGCACATAATGCGGGGGTTGGCATTCGACGACGACCGCCTCGGCCATCCGGACGACGAAACCGGCGAGGCCATCCAGCCCGAAGGGATGAACGCTCCCGCCCCCCGTCCCGGCGCCGTCCCCGGTACCGCCCGCGCCCTTCCGGCCCTCGAGAAGAGCCTGCAGCCCCGGCTCCGCTTCCGACCGATCAGCGAAGGCCAGCGCCGATCCCATGATGAACGGGGATCCCGCCCCCGTCAGAGACATTGGCCGTCCGGCCTGACACCCTTGGGACAGGCCTCGCCGCCGCCATAACCCAGCACCTCGACCGTGATGATCGACGGCTGGTCCGAAACCGCGTTGCCGCCGCCGCCCGGCCCCGCCGCCGTCGCCGATTCCGTCGCGGCGGTGGCGGCGGCCGAGGCCGCGGCGAGGCCGCCGACATCGGCCACAGCGGCCACGGGCGTACCGACGGAGGCTCCCGAGACCTGGAAATTGTCGGCGTTCACCACCACCTGGGCGGCGACGAAGAGACTGCCCGAGACCCGCACGCCGGCATCACCCGCATCGACCGTGCCGCGCGGCGCGATCAGATAGACATCGGGATCTTCGCCGCTTTCGGCCGGATAGGCCGCGATACCGGCGCCGCTGGTCGAACCGGCCCGGTCTTCCTCGACGAAAATATCCTGGTTCACCTTGACGACGACGGGCGGGACATTGGCCGTGGTCTTCGGCCCCTGCCCGGCGTTGAGATCGCCGTTCGACGACCACAGGGTGATATCGCCGCCTGCCCGGGTGTAGAGACGGCTCTGGTTCAGCAGGAAATCGCCGTCGGTGAAGCTCGAGATCGCGCCGCCGCGCAGAGTCAGCACGCCTTCGAGCCCGGTCGGGATCGCCTCGATCACGGCGGCGAAGGGCGAGATGAAATTGGCCCCGTCGGCATTGCCGGCATAGAGCCGCCCGCCGTCATAGGCCCGCCGCGCCGCCTGTTCGCTGGTGCGGACGGTCGAGCCGGCGATGACCCGCCCGCCCGGCCCGAAGATGGCGATATCGCCGCCCCGGGCGGTCTGCAGCGTCGCCAGCCGCAGATCGAGGTCGCCGGTCTGCCGGCGGGCGACGATGTGATCGACCGCGCCCTTGCCCGTCGCCAGCGCATCGAGCACCTGGGCATTGAAGGCCGTCTGCTCGGCCGCGCTCAGGGTGACGAGCGCGCCATCCTCCAGCTTGCGATAGATGCCGTCCACCAGTTGGGCGGTGAAGTCGTCGGTCCCCACCGTGACCGTGTACCCATCATCGGCGAGACGGTCGAGCCCCGCCGCGAGATCGGCGCCATAGCCCTTGAGGGTCAGCAGGTCGCGGACCGAGGCGAAGTCGTCTTCCGCCTCGCCGTTGGCGGTGTAACCGCGATCGGCCGGGAACAGGCGGCTGATGGCGGCATAGCCCCTTGCGCTTTCGCCGAAGGACGGGCTTTCGGGATTGGCGAAGGCTTCCAGCTCGTCGAAGAACAGCCCGGTCAGGAAGGGCCGCTGGTCGAGGTCGGGAAGCGCGACGAAGACGGCATAGGCTTCCTCGGCCGTCACATCGACGCGGCCATAGGCGGCGAGGAGATCGGCCGGCCGATGCGCCTTCATCCAGGTGACGAGGCTGGCCGCGTGGAGCGGCACCCCGCCCTCGGTGACGAGTTCGTCCGGCAGCGCCGCGACCTTGGCCGGATCGACGTAATAGTCGCGCAGGGCATCGAAATCCGCCCCGCCGGCGACGCCGAACAGGACCGAGACATCGGCGCCCGTTTCCGCCAGATAGGGGTTCCATTCGTTGCCGACCGACAGGATGCCGCCGCCATAGGTCTCGGTCACGGCGGCCAGCTTGGCATCGCCGATGTTGCGGATCGCCGTGATGTCGGCCGAATTCAGGAAGGGGCCGAGGTCGCGCCCGGCCTCGATCACGAAACTGCCCGGCCCGCCGATCACGAATGTATTGCCGAGAACCGCCGGCCGCAGGTCGGCCAGGATGGTTTCCGGCCCCTCGAAGCCGGAGGCCGGGGCGACCAGTCGCGTCGTCGCGGTGATGTCGCGGCCGGCGGTGATCCTGGTGATATCCGAGACGGCGACATTCTGGCCGAAGAACATCATGTTCACGATGTCGCGGCCGGCGGCGATACGCGCCTGTTCGGCGACCGACAGGATCAGGCCGCCGCCCGTCCCGCCGATGTCGAGACCGGCGGCGATGCGCACCGGCCGTTCGTCGCCCGCGTGGGTGATGGCGCCATTGTGCTGGCGGGTGCGCTCGCTGTCGCTCGTGCTCGAGAACACCGCCGGGAAGCGGAAGGCCAAGCCCTGGCCGAGGACCGCGCCCTGCAGGGCGAATTCGCTGAAATAACCGGGCAGCAGGCCGGGATCGGCATCGAGCATGGCGATGCTGGCGCCGAGGATGGAACCACCGGCGAGCAGGTCGAGATTACCCGTCGCGCCCGGCATCATCAGGACCGCGCCGGCCTCGCCCGCGACATCGATATCACCCCGCAGACTGACCGCCGAAACGCGGGCCGGCCAGACCGCGTTGAAGCTGGCGCTGGGCTGAAGATCGCTGACCAGGGTGAAGTCCGCACTGTTGACGAAGCGAAGATCGCCACCGGCGACCAGTTCGACCGAAGCCCGCTCGGTCGTGAAACCATAGGCATTCACTTCGTCCAGCAGATAGGTCCCGCTGGCGCCCGGGCCATCGGCCGCGACCGAGGCAATGCCCTGCAGCGCGATGTCGCCCGGCGCCGAAACCTCGATCGTGGCGTCGAACAGACGAAGGCCGAGGCTGTCCTCGATGGCGCGGATGCGCCCGGCGGCATCGGGCGCCGCCACGGTGCCATCGGCCACGATATCGCCGCCGGCGCCAATGACGGCCCGGCCCGACCAGATATCGAACAGACCGCCAAGAATGTCATTTCCGGCCTGGGCGAGAAGATCGCCACCGCCGAAGGTGACCAGGGTCTTGACGCCGTCGTCGCCGGTCACGGTCCGGGCGCTGCCGCCCGCGACGAGGTTGAGGTCGACGAGATCCGCCCCGGCGAAAACCGACAGCGTGCCACCGCCCAGGGTGGCGATGCCATCGGTGAAACCGTCGAGCCCCGGTGTCGCCACCGCGAGATCGGTGTTGGTGCCGACCGCCCCCGTCAGCCAGGACTGGCCGGATTTCGTGCCTTCGATCCGGCTGCCGCGAATGCTGCCGAGGGCACGCAGGGTAATGTCGCCGCCACCCGTGAGGTAACGGCCGGCGCTCGCCGCCGCCTCCGCGTCATGGCCGGTCGTGTAGATCGCCGCGCCGCCGAGGCTGTAGCTCGCGCCATCGGCGCCGACATAGGTCGGCAGGGCCTGGGTCCGGTCGTAGAGATCGATGTCGCCGGTCGCGTCGAGGCGGATGGAGCCGCCGCCCGTCCGCACGACATTGCGCGCGAGCCCAGGGGCGATGCCGCCCTCACCGCCACCACCGCCGCCGCCTCCGCCGAAGGGCGACGGCAGGCCGAAGGCAGTGAAATAGGCGGGAAGATCGGCCGCCACGGCTTCCGCCATGTAGTTGACGACCCAATATTGCAGGACCGCGGCGGCCCCTGAAAGATAGCCGTCGCCATAGACGTCGGGCGCGCCGTAACGCTCGATCAGGGCCGCGAGTTCGGGATCCGTGCCATTGTCGAGGGCGTCGAGGAAGGCCGCCCAAGCATCGCGCGACTGGATGCCCGAGGCGTCATCCGCCGTGTCCCACGACAGATCGATTTCCAGCACCGTGTCGGCGCCCAGCGCCTCGGCAAGCTCCGAGCCGGCGACGAAATGCGACTCCTCGTCCGGGAAAGCGCTGCCGAGGAAGAGGTCGTTGTTGCCGACATCGAAATAAAGATCGATCTCGACCGGCCCGGCCGCGGCCGAAGCCTCGATCCCGGCATAGGAGCGATAGGGATTGAAGGTGATGCTGGCCGTGGCACCGCCCCGAAGCGCACGAGGGTCCGCGCTGTCGAGACGGGATCCGGCGACGAGGCTGTAGGAACTCGTGGCGGCCGCGCCGCAATCAAGCGTGCCGCACAGGCTGGGGAAGGCGACCATGTAGGACAGCGTGTCGACGCCGGTTTTCGCGTCCGCGCCATTGGCCGCCGGATCGTAACCGAGCGAGATCGTGGCGCCGCCGCCCCCGCCGCCGCCATCGCCGCCCAGAATCGTATAGGGCGCGCCGCTGGCCAGCGCGTTGAAGCCATAGACGTAGTAATAGAGGCCGAGACTGTCGAGCCCGCCGAAACGCTGGAAGGCGAATTGATAGGGCTCGCCGCTGCCGTCCCCCTCGCCCGCGTCGCTGGTGACGAGCACCGGCGCGCTGTAGGAGAAATAGCCTTCGGTCAGGCTGCCGTCGAGACGCAGGTCGCCGCCGGCCCGGAAGGTGATCGCCGGCGCCTCGCCCCGCACGTCGCCGCCACCGGTGCGGTAGACCATGCTGGTATAGCCGGCGAATATCTCGGCCTCCGCCCCGGGGACGACGGCGCTGACCCCGCCGCCGAGCCGGGTCATCAGCCCGGCCGCCAGGGCGCCGGTGACATCGACCGTGCCGGCGCCGAGGTTCCAGCTGGACGCCAGCGTCACATTGCCGTCGAAAGCCAGTTCGATACCCGGCCGGGCATGGAAATTGTCCGAGGCGACCAGTCCGCCCAGGTCGCCATTGGCCGCCGAAATATCGAAATCCTGCACGAAGGAGACGAGGGTTCCCTCCCCTTCGTCGCCGAGGAAATTCACCCGGCGCAGGGGATTTCGGGTGCCATTCGCCTTGGCGGGGTCGAGGTCCTCGCTGACGTCGAGGGTGATCGTGTTCGTCGCCTCGTCCAGGATGACGCCGGCATAATCGCCGCTGGCCGCGACCTCGCCGAGGTCCCAGCGCTTGTAAGCCTCGAGCACGATCTCGCGCGCCCCGACCAGGGAATCCGCATCGGCGAGCGAGACCTTCACCGTGTCGGCGCCCGGCGCCTCGATCAGCGGGCTGCGGATGGTGATGGTGCCGCCCCGGTCGCCCGCGACCGCCTGGGCATACGTGGTGCCGTCGCGGGTGATGTCGACCACGCGATCCGCGCCATTCTCGGCGGAGACATCGATGACGGCGCCCCGCGCGATGCTGATGGTGCCATCCCCCTGGGTCGCCAAGAGCACGTCGCCACCGGAGGCCTGGCGGCTGTCCCCGGCGCCATAGCCTTCGGCCGAGGCATCGATCCGCGCACCATCGGCCAGCGCGACACCGTCCCGGCCGAACAGGCCGACATCGCCGCCCGAGATGCCGGAGGTATCGATCGTGCCGGCGATCGCGACCCGGCCGCCATCCGCCGTCAGACTGACGCTGGACGCGGTCAGCGTCTCGCCCGCGCGAAGGCTGAGGTCGCCCGTTCTGGTCCTTATATCGAAGGCGCCGTCGAAGCCCCGGGCGCCGACATTGGCCGCCAGCAGGGCAAGATCGAAACCGCCCAGGCTGTCGAGGCTGAAGCTGCCGCCCGAGGTCCGGCCCGTGCCGTCCAGGGTCCCGCCGAAATCGACCGCGCCGGCCGCCGCCGACAGGGTGAGACGTCCCGCCGCCCCGGCCCCGCCGCCGACCGAGACCAGCGATCCCGCGCCAAGATCGATATCGCCGCCCGCCGTCACGAGGCTGAGACTGCCCGCCGGGGCCGCCTGTTTCACCGGGTCGGTGGCATCGCCGAATGTCTGGTCGTAACCCGGGGTGGCAACGACGCTGCCGGCGCCGAGCGTGATGCCGTCCTCGGCTTCGAGCCGCAGGGTGCCCGCGGTGGCCCGCAGGGTCGCGCCCGTAACCTCTATGGTCTTGCCGATCACGGTCAGGGACGAGCCGGCGGTGCCGGCGGGCGCGGCGGTACCGCCACCCGTGATCGTGACCCGGCCGCCGGACGCCAGCGTCATGGCCGACACGCCGCTGGCGGCATCACCGATGTAACTGGTCTGGATGGAAAGATCGGCGTCGCCGACATCGAGGCGACCATCGCCGCCACCGAAAATGCCGGTGTCGGCGACGATATCGACCCCGCCATCCTCGAAGCCGAGGGTGCGGATCGCGCCATTGCCGATGGTCAGGCTGCCGGTGTCGATCGAAAGCCGGGCATCGCCGCAATCGGCGGCGCAGGCGGACAGTGTGGCGCCCGTCTCGTTCGACAGGGTCAGGGCGTCGGAGCCCAGCGTGACGAGGCCGCCCTCGCGGGCGATCAGGGCCGGCGCATCGAGCCGCAACGTGCCGAGATCGTAATGGCCGTCGTCGAAGGCGATGCCCTGATCGGCCCTTATGGTCAGTTGCCCGGCGGCGGCGAAACGCGCCAGCAGGGCGGGCGTGACCACCAGGCCGTCGATACCCGTCGCCGCATCGCTGAAGGTCACGGTGCCGGCGCCGATCGCCAGCGCCTTCGCCGCGATGGCGGCCCGGCTGGCGATGTCGAGATCGCCCGCGGAATCGATCGCGACCGCATCGCCGGCCAGATACGCCGCGCCGACGGAAACCATGGCGCCGGTCAGGGGGCCGGTCCCTTCGCCCCGCAACCGGGTCACCAGCCGCTCGCCGCCATTGGCGACCCGCAGGAAGGCGCCGCCTTCGCCATCGCCGACGACGAAGGCGCCGGTCCCGCCGTCGCCGCTGCCGGCGGCCAGGATCGAGGCGCCATCGCGAACCGATATGCCGTCGTCGGCGATCAGCACGACATCCGATGCCGACAGGGGATGAGCCGCGTCATTGGCGATGGTGATGCTGTTCGCGGTGACCTGGACCGCCGTCGTGCCATCGGCCCGGTCGGTCCTGATACCGCCGATCAGCAGGCTGCCGGCGCCGAAGGCGGACAGTCTGTCGGCCGACAGGCGGACGATGCCGTCGCTTGCGCCTCCATCGACCGGGCCGGCGGTGACGAGAATATCGCTGCCGCCGATATCGATCTGGGCCGCGCGGCCGCCGGCTTCCGCCCGGGCATCCACCGCCGCCTCGATGATCAGACGCGCCGTCGGATCGAGGACGAGGCGACCGGCATCGATGCCCCGGCGAGGCACCGTCGCGTTATCGCGCGTCGCCGCGTCGGCGAAGTAATCATTGCCTTCGGTGATCGTGTAACGCGACTGGCTCAGCACGGTCTCGCGCGGCGTGACGTCGAACAGATGCACCGTCGAGGATTGCGTGCCCGAGAGGGCATCGCCATAGCGGCCGGAAACCGCCAGCGTGCCATCCGGTGTCGCCAGCCCCGTGCCCGCCGCGACCGAGGTCGCCTCCGTCCGCTCGACCACGCGCATGCCGCCGGGCAGCAGGGCATAGCGGGCGGGCAGCAGCGTGTACCAGCCGGCGGCGAGGCCCGGCGCGGCATCGAGCCAGACCCGCTTGCCGACGCCCGAGCCCGAGGCGAGATCGTAATCCGCCGCGTAGATCGGATCATAGGCCGCGACCGTCGCCTCCGACAGGCCGGGGACGATGGCATAGACCTGGCGGCCGTCGGGATATTGCAGCCCGGCATTGCCGGTCGAGGCATCGGCGTTCAGGCGCGACAGGACATCGTGGGAGCCGCCGGTGCCCGGCACGAATTCATAGGCGAAGACATCGCCGCCACCCGACAGATCGATGCTCGATCCCTCGGCGAGATCGATGGCGTCGCCCGCGATATGCAGCGTGCCCGTGGGCGCCGCGCTCAGTGGGTCGGAGCCCGTCGGCGCGAAATACCATTCTGTGCCGTCGGTCGTCGTGCCATAGGGGATCGACTGGCCGCCGGCGCTGACCGAGGTGATGCTCCCGGGCGCGAGGGTGACGCTGGTGGTCGCGGGGGCGAAGGTGCTTTCCGGCTCGCCATCGGTGCCGCCGGTCACATAGGGCTGGTGACTGCCGAGGGTGATGGTGCCGAAGGGCGCGAAAAGGGCGCCGCCCTGGGAGATGTTCGCCGCCTGCACGGTCAGGCTGGCGCCGGCCGAAAGCGGCGCCTGACTCACCTCGCCCTTGCGGCCGAAGCTGATCTTGCCGTTGGCCGCGGAGGAGGTGATGGCGAAATCCGTGCCCGTCGTCGGATAGATGCGGCCGGCGACGAGGGTGAGATTGCCCGCGGCGGCGATATGGCCGCGCAGGGTCGTCGGGATGGTCTCGTTGGTCGGCAACAGGGCCTGCCAGGACCGGGCGCCGATCAGGCGCAGATCCTCGTCCGCTTCGAGGCGAAGGCTTGAGACGCTGCCGTCGACGACGAGGGCGCCGGTGACATCGATCGCCGTCGCATGGAAGGTGACGCTGCCGAGACCCCGGCCCTCGACGGGCGCGGAGACCGTGTCGAACAGGCCGGAGCCGAAGCCGACGTAACCGGCCTCGACCAGCAGCTTGCCGCCAAGGCTGGAAATGCGCGGCAGATAAAGGTCGCGCACGGCGGCATCGCTGATGTCGAAGCGCGGATCGACGGCGTAATCCCGGCTTTCCAGCAGGAAGGCCCGGCGCAGGGACAGGGAAACATCGCCCTTGCCCGTGACGCTGCCGAAAACACGCAGCGTATCGAAACCCGCCGCCTCGATCTGGTCGGCGGACAGGGTGTCGGCGGTCGCGGTCGTCGAGGCCTGTTCGGTCAGGACGAGGTCGGAGACTTCGAGCGTGCCGCCCAGCGCCCTCGCATCGCCGCCCGTCGCGTCGATCTCGGCTGCGCGGTCGAGGATCAGGCCGCCCGGGGCGGACAGGGTGCCGCCCTCGCTCCAGACCTCGGTCAGGGCGTAACCACGCCCGCTCAGGATATTACCCGTGCCGGTCCGCTGGTCGAGCTGCCCGGAGACGCCCGACAGGTCGAGACGGGCGCCGCCATCGACGGCGATCGACCGCTCGGCGCGCAGGAGACCGTAACGGACGCCATTGTCGACGCCAAGCTCGCCCAGAAGATCCTGGTTGGCCCGGAAGGGCAGGCCCGCCAGGGCATGGGAGGCCAGTGCCTCGATCGTGCCGCCGGCGATCACGCGGCCGTCGCGGATCATCCGGCGATCGCCGTCGAGCGCGGCGCGCGGGTCGAGGATGATGGTGCCGGAAAGATCGGTCACGCTGCCTTCGGCGAGGCGTATCCCCTCGCCTTCGCCCAGCAGGCCAAGGAGATAGAGCGCATGGCTACCGGCGAGTTCGCCATTGGTCAGCAGCGCGCCATCCTCGTTCGTGATGCCGAGGGTATTGAGATCCCCGGCCTCGATCCTGCCCGCATCATTATAGGCGAAGGCCTCCGACAGATCGTGCACGCCATGGGCGAGGCCATCGCCGCCATAGATCAGGGGCATCACTTCGGACTGGGTGATGCGGCCGCCGTGCAGCACGATGCTGCCTTCGTTCAGCAGCTTGGGCACGGTCAGATGGGCGCCCGCCTCGCCGATGATGCGACCGCCTTCGGCGACATGAAGCTCGAGCAAGCCGCCGAGGGTGAGGTTCACCGCCTTGCGGTCGTAAGCCTCGTCCGGCACGGCCGCGCTGACGATGCGATAGAGGTCGCCGCCGGTCTCGAGCGCGGCGAGACGGGACGCGAGGCCCGCATCCGGATAGGCCGGGAACAAGGACTGACTGAGGTTCAGCGTCTCGCCCGCGCCGATGCTCAGGGTCTGGGTCGCCAGCACCGCGTTGGCGCCGCCGTAACCATCGGCGAAATCATTGGCGAGCAGCGCGGTCTTGTAGGAGGTCAGATTATAGGCGCCGAAGCCCGCCGTGGTGAAGAAGTCGAGGGACAGGGCCGTCACCCCCGCCGCCGCCGTCTCGCCGAAGGCGATGCCGGGCGCGGTCAGGGTGAAACTGCCGCCGCCGGCGAAGCCATTCGCCAGGATGGAAGCGGGATCGAACACGACCTTCGCGTTGATGCGGTCGGGGTTCAGCGGCACATAGGCGGTTTCATTGCCCGAACTGTCGGTAAAGGCCAGCCCGCCGCCCCGGAAGCCCGACAGGCCACCGGCGCGGCCCGAGGTCGTGGTGCTGATCTGGGCATAGGTCGTCTCGCTGACGAGGGCGATATCGCCGCCGGTCGCGGACAGATCGAGGCTGCCGTCCGGCCGGACGCGGCCGCCGCCGGTGACATCGAGCGTTGCCTTGCGATCGACGATGATGCTGCCGCTGATATCGGTCGCCTTGCGCGGCGCATTCGCATCCTCGGGATCGGCATAGGCCGCCTGGGTCAGGCGATGGCCATCCCGGTCGAAGGCGGCGGCGAGATTGGGTGCGGCATAGAGCGAGATCGAGCCACCATCGAGCCAGGCGCCGCCCTCGCCCCCGGTCGTGAATTGCCCGAGGTCGTTCACCCAGCGGCCCCGGGTCGACAGATTGCCCGAGACAAGAATGTCGTAATCGCCGAGCGTATCGCCCACAGCCTTGTCGCCAAAGGCGGAGCCGCCCCAGACATGCTCGCTGAGCCCCCGGGAATTGAAGGTCTCGAGCGAGATGAGGCCGCCCGCCGCGGTGATGTCGCCCGCGACCGTCAGGGTCCGTCCGGCCAGGGCATCGAAGATGCCGCCGGCGATCAGATCGACCCTGGCGTCGCTCTCCACCGTGATGCTGCCCGAGGTATGGATCGAGACCTGTGCCGCGCCACTGTCCGACAGCAGGCTGTCGGAGATTTCCATGGTCTCGCGCCGCGCCTCGGGCAGGAGGGAGGACGGGCTGCGGGTCCGCCGGATCAGGCTGCCGTCCGCCCCGACCGAGACGGACTGGCCATAGCCGAAGCCGGCCGCGAGATCGCCGTCATCGGCGTCGGCGACGATGGCGACATCGGCGCCGCCGGTCGTCGTGGTCAGCAGCTGGAAATAGAGGAAGGCGCCGCTGGGCAATTGCGAGGCGCTGGCCTGCAGGTGACGGGAATCGCCGAACAGCGTGCCGGCGGCGGTGCCCACGGTGGCCGACTGGCGCTGGCGGCTGCCGGCGAAGGCTTCGCCATGGAAGTCGCCGTCGAAGGCGATGGCCGATGCCTTGACGACGAGGGCCCCGGCGTCGCGCCCCTCGGTGAATTCCGCGACCGTGCGGCCCCCGGCGGTCAGCGGCGAGACCCAGCTGCCGCCCGTGCCCCAGCGCCCCTGGTCGAGGGTGAAACCCTTGTAGATGCCGGCATAGATCGTGTCGGGATCGGCATCGCCGATATCGACGATGGTGCCATCGGCGGTAACCAGACGGGTCGTCTGCACCCGGCCGCCCTCGTAACGCAGCCAGCCGCCGGAGACATCGATGATCGCCCCCGCCTTCACCGCGACATCGCCCGCCAGCGCCCCGTCGCCGGTGCCGGCGAAACCCTGGGCGCCCAGGGTGACGGTACCGCCCGTGGTCATCAGCTCCGCGACGCCGACGCCGACCTGCGCGTAATAGCTGGCGGCATCGATCAGCGGCGAACCGATCCAGGCGACGCCATCGTCGCGCACGCCCGACAGGCGGGGATCGACATAGACCGTCTCGCCATTGAGGAAGCTGTTGCGCAGCAGCGGCGAATTGGCCAGTTCGTTCCCCTTCAGGGGGCCGATTTCCAGCACATTGCGCGACAACGGGACGAGGACATCCTTGAGACCGGCGACATCGATCGTCGCGCCCGTGTCGATGAAGACTCGGGACTGGCCCTGGCCCTGGCGGTCGTCCGCCCCGGTCGCGCCGGAAATCGCGCCGATCGAGACATCGGCGCCGGGGGCATGGATCAGGGCATCGCGGCCGATCTCGATCCGGGCCGACGGATCGAAGCCGGTGCCGCCATAACCATTGCGATTACCGATGAAGATGCTGGACGATTTGAAGGCGGCGATGGAATCCGCATCCTGCGGGATCACATCCGTGCCGGCATCCGCCTCGATCGCCAGGATGGCGCCGGGCGCCAGCTTCACGTCGGCGGCGGACAGCACGATGGAGCCGTTGCGCGAGACGCTGGTGGTCGAGGACAGCATACCCTCGTTGATCACGGCGCTGAAGCCGCCCAGGGTGATATTGCCGCGATCGGCCTCGATCAGGCCGGTTTCGGTGTTGAGGACGTAATCGTCCGGATCGCCCAGATTGCGCACGCTGGTCGCGACCACGCCGCGGATATTGGGATCGAGGCTGGCCGCCGTCCCTTCCGAACGGCGCAGCAGAACCTCCCGCCCGGACTGGAGCACGACCTGACCGCCGGCCGCCGTCAGATGGCCGTTGTTCACCACCCTGGGGCCGGTCAGCATGATCAGGCCATCGGCCCCGGCCTTCAGGCGAGCGCCCGCCTCGACGATCACGCTGCCTTCGATGTTCTCTTCGTTCCGCGTGGTGCCGTCGATGCCGATACGCTGGGCCGAGAAGGTGGCGCCGTCCTGGACGCTGGTATCGTTGTAACCGAGCAGGCCGGAGGCGAGGAATTCGGCGTTGCGATCGGCGATGGTGCGCGGATCGACCCGGCCGACGTCATAGGCGCGGCCGATTTCCAGCGTGCTGGCGACCAGGCTGTGGGTATCGACCTGCGCCGTGCCTGAGAACAGGATGCCGTTCTGGTTGATGACCAGGACCGTGCCATCGGCCTTGATCGAGCCGAGGATCTGGCTGGGCGCCGGGGCTTTCGACGCGTCGCGCCGCCCGGTCGCGGGATCGATCTGGCCGACGACGCGGTTGAGCGCGACCCAATCCGCGTTGCCCTGCTGGTCGAAGGTCAGCGTCGTTTCGCTGCCGATGTTGAATGTGTCCCACGACAGGATGGCGCGGCCGTCGGTCTGCTTGATCGTGACGTTGTATCGCCCGTCCTCGACCACCTGCTTGGGGGCTTCGGCGTTGATCCAGTCGGTCAGGCCGTCGGTGGTCGAATTCGGATTGGCGACCGGTTTCAGCCCGCCGACCCCGAGGCCGTTGGGCACGGTCGAGCGGATCGCCGCCGCCGCGTCCCGCGCGGCCGATTGGGCGGCCCGCATGGCCTGCAGGGCCTGGGTCGTCCGCGACAGGGAATCGCGGCCGCGCCGCGCGGCTTCCTGCGCCGCCGCGTTTACCGCCGCCTGACCGGAGACGACCGGCGCCACCGGAGAGGCGGGGCCACCGCTCAGGATATTGCGCGCGTCGGCGCCGGATCCGGCGACCAGAAGGGCGACGATACTGGCCCCGGCGAGGAGCCCCGCCCGGCGGAAACAAACCGCATTGCGCAAACCACCAGCAGCCGATGCCGCGACACGCCCCCGAACAAACATCTGACGCCACACCCCCCGCAGGTCCGAACGGCTACATAACGCACGGCAATGCTGCGAATTCCGGTGCGCTTCGATGAAATTTGCGCGGCAGTTTCATGGCAGTCCGCGACGCGCGGCGACCGCCCTTCGGGGCGGCCGCCGCGCCACGTTCAGGCCACAAGGCTGTCGGTGAAGCGGATCTGGCTGGCCAGCACCGCGTCGGTCAGCGCGGCGTCGAAGACGGCGAAGGTGGTGAAACCATCGCCATTGCCGTCGACATCGACCTGAAGCTCCGTGCCGCCGGCCACCGCCTGCGCCTTCAGGAAGCCCTCGGCGAAGAGATCCGCCGCGCTGGCGCCGGCAAAGCCGGTGAACAGATCCTTGTCCAGCACCAGCGCGTCGCGGGTGCCGCCCCGAACCTGGAACCCCGTGATCGTGTCGATGCCATCGAAGGTATCGAAGACGAAGAGATCCACGCCCTGGCCGCCGATCAGCGTATCGTCGCCGGCACCGCCCGTCAGCCGGTCGTCGCCCGAGCCGCCATCGAGCGTGTCATTGCCGACGCCACCCGCCAGCAGGTCGTCGCCCTGGGCCCCGAGCAGCCAGTCGTCGCCCGCGCCGCCCTCCAGTCCATCGGCACCATGCCGGCCTGCCAGCCGGTCGTTACCGTCACCCCCCTCCAGCCTGTCGTCGCCATAGCCGCCGTCGAGCCGGTCATCGCCCGCCCCGGCGACCAGGAGATCGTCGCCTTCACTGCCGATCAGGCTGTCGGCACCGCCATTGCCGGTCAGCGCATTGTCCAGGTCGTCGCCGCGCAGGGTATCGTCGCCGTCACCACCGGCGACATTCTCGATCCCGCTGAAACTGTCGACGCCATAGCTGCCGGCGCCGGCCTTCAGGCTGATGCGAATGCCGGCGCCGAGGGCGCTGAAGTCCAGCGTGTCGATGCCGTCACCGCCGTCATAGGTATCGCGACCGTCCTGGCTCGGATGTTCGGACGAGATGACGAAGCGGTCGTCGCCCGCTTCGCCCTCGAGCCGGTCGTTGCCGGCGCCGCCCGAGATCGCATCGTCGCCGTCGCCGCCCCGGATATGGTCCTGGCCGGCGCCGCCATCGATCGTGTCGGCGGCATCATTGGCGATGATGATGTCATCCCCCGCCGTCGGAAGGGTGTATTCGACGAGATCGATGCCGATCACCAGCGGGTCATGGTCGGACACGCGGACCGGGCTGTCCGTATCGGCGATCGCCGGATCCCGCCCGTAGTCGAGATTATAGTCGAGGGCATCCGCCTCATCGGAATTGATGTGCCATTCGGTCATGCCGGTGATCTGGTCCGCCAGCCCGCCATTGGCGAAGATGTAATCGAGCGAGCCGGACTGGCCGTCGAAGACATAGGAATAGGGATCGGCGGTCAACGTCGCCTGCAGATTGTCGAAACCGGCGGCTTCGAGGAGGGCGATGGCGTCTTCCTTGAAATAGGCGTTGAAATCGCCCAGCAGCATCACGTCGCCATCGCCCGAGCCGGTGGGATCGGCGGCGATCCAGGCCGCCAGGGCCTCGGCCGCCAGTTCGCGCTGCTGCTGCCAGTTGCCTTGGCCGTCCAGCTGGTCGGCGTCGGCGCCGGTGCCGGTGCCGCTCTTCGATTTCAGGTGATTGGCGACGGCGGTGAATTCGCCGCCGGTCGCGATTTCCGTGAAGGTGACCGCCAGCGAATTGCGACTGGTGTTCTCGCCATCGAACAGGGCGCCGATCGTGCTCTGGCTGAGCAGATCACCACGACCGAGGTCGAGGAGATCGGCGTCGTTCAGCGTCTCGACCGAGGTCCCCGCCGAAATCTCCAGGGTGCTCGTCTTGTAGAGGAAGCCCGGCGCGATGGCGTCGCCGCCGACGAACTGCATGTCGGGCTCGACCCAGGCATAGATCTCGTCGCCGAGGGCCGCGTTCAGCTGCCCGCAGAGATATTCGAGGGCATTGCCAGCAGAACCCGGCAGGAAGTTGTTCTCGAGTTCGACGAGGCTGAACAGATCGGCGTCGATGGTGACGAGGGCGGTCACCAGCTTGTCGGTCTGTCGCTCGAATTCCGCCGTGCTGTTGGCGCCGCGCGGCTCGAGACCATTGGCGGTCATCGTGCCGTCGTCGAGGGTCGCGAAATAATTCAGGACATTGAGGCTGCAGGCGGTGATCGTGCCGCCGACATCGGCCGGCGCATCCTCGCGCGGGCCGGCCGAGGCGAAGCTGTTGTCGCCATCCTCGACCGCGCGCACGCGCCAGGTCGCGCCGCTGCCCGAATTGCCCGCCCACTGGTAATCGAGAACGCCGGTCAGGCCGGTCACCGTATCGCCCATGCGCGGCGCCGAGGCGGTGTCGTAACCCGCGAAACCGTCGAGATTGCCGATCGCCGCGTTCTGGACGTTCAGCCCGTCGTCATAGGTGATGGTGCGCCCGCCGATCTCCTGCAGATGGGCCTGATAGCCGGCGGCATCGGGGCTGTTGTCCTGGGTGAACTGGGCCGGGCGCTCGCCCGCGACCAGCTTGATTTCATTGAAACGGTCGAGGTTGAACTGTTCGGTGATCGTCAGCGTGTCCTCGAAGCGGACCAGCATGCTCTCGAAGGCTTCGAGATCGGGCTGGACATCGCCGTCCTGGCTGAGGCTCGTGCCCGCCGCCGGCAGGGAAACGGTCTGCGCCATGGTGTCGACATCGGCGACGGCGCCGGCCTCGATCACCGTGATGCTGGTCGCGGTCAGCTGGGTCTGGCCGAAATATTCCCCGACCGTGCCGGTCACCTGCACCCGGTCGCCGACATGGACATCGGTGCCGCCCCGGAACACGAAGATACCTTCCGAGGTCAGGGCATCGGCATCCCAGTCGCCCGCCTCTTCCTGGAGGAAGAAACCATTCAGGTTGCGCGCGGCATCGCCGTCGCCATTCTGGAAGTCGCCGACGACGATGGCCTCGACCGTCACGGTCTGGCCGACCATCGAACTCGTATCGCCCGCGCCCTGGACCGCCGAGATCAGGGTCAGGTCGACATCGTCATTGGTGATGGTGCCGGTCGCGACCGCGTCGCCGAGTTCAGCCGTGCCGGTGCCATCGACCAGATTCTGCAAGGTGACGGTGAAGGCCTCGTCGGTCTCCACGTCGGCGTCGCCCTTGATCGTGATCGCGACATCCTGGGTCAGGTCGCCGCCGGCGGCGAAACTCAGCGTGCCGGTGGCGCCGGTGTAATCGGCGCCATCCGTCGCCGTGCCGTCCGCCGTCGCGAAGTCGACGGTGAAGGCCCCTTCATTGTCGCCGCGGGTCACCGTGAAATGCATCACCGTCTCGCCGGCATCGCCTTCGGTCACCACCGCGTCGGAGATCGAGACCCGCGTGGCCGTGCTGGTTTGCGCGACGCTCGAGACATTGATGTCGTCGATGCCGATCCATTCGTCGCTGCCGGCGGCATTGGTGGTGAAGATGCGCAGCTGGAGCTGGGCCTGGCCATTGACCGCCTCGGGCAGGGTCAGGTCGAAAGCCGTGGTCTGGCCGGCGGCGCCGCCGGTCGTCACATCGGCGTTGTAACCGCCCTCGACATTGGTCCAGGTCCCGGTCTCGCCGATCCGATACTGCACGTTGACCGGCTGGGCCGCGTTGTCGGCCGAGCCGTCGAGATCGACGGCGTTGAAGGTCACGCGCACATCCTGACGCTCGCTGGCATCGAGATGGATCACGATGCCCGGCGCATCGGCGGTGGACGAGCCGTTGAGGGCGATCGACGGATTGGTGACGGCGAATTCGGCCACGCCGCCATTGGACAGCGTGTTGGGATTGGTCTGGTTGGCGATGACATCGACCGCGCCCAGGCTGGCCCCCGTCAGCGTGCGCGGATCGACCCCGGTGGACGAGCCGGCATCGATATCGCCGAGATAGCCCATGATGCTGGGAACGCCCGACCAGTCGTCGTTGGTCGTGATCTGCCCGGCATCGCTCCAGTTCTGGACGAAATCGCCCGCGCCAAGATCGTGATAGACGGTCGACATGATGGATTCCCCCGGTCAAAGCACATGGCTGGACGCGCGCCGTCCGGCGTGCGATCGGGGGCGGATGCTGGCCGCGCTGTCTTACGGCCGGATGACCGGACGATTGTCGATTTTCGAAGTTTTTGCGTCGTCTTACGCCAGTACCGGTTGTGTTTCCTCAACACCGGACCGGTGCCAGACTATCGACGCGACAGGAGGCTGAATTGACGGACAGGATAGCGGAGCATTACACGCCGGAAGGCGATCTCGCGGCGACGATCGCGGCGCAACTGACCCGGGCCGGGCGCGATCTCTCGAGGCTGACCACCGCCGATCTGGCGGCGGTCGACGAGTTTCACGTCCGGGGCCGGGCCGCCACGCTGGAAATCGCCCGCTGGCTCGAAGCCGGGCCCGGCGATCTCGTCCTCGACATCGGCAGCGGTCTCGGCGGGCCGGCCCGCACCCTGGCGGAAACCCGCGGCTGCCGCGTCGTCGGCGTCGATCTCTCGCCGGCCTATTGCGCGGCGGCGACGACGCTGAGCAGCTGGGTCGGCCTTGGCGAACGGGTGTCCTTCCGTCCGGGCGATGCCACCGCCCTGCCCTTCGGCGATGGCGAATTCGATGCCGCCATGACCCTGCACGTCGGCATGAATATCGCGGCCAAGCCCCTCATGTATGGGGAGGCGCGCCGCGTCCTGAAACCGGGCGGGCGATTCACCGTCTATGACGTCCTGCAAGGCGAAGGCGGCGCGGTCCATTTCCCGGTCCCCTGGGCGGGGGAGCCCTCGATCAGCCATCTGGCGACGCCGGACGAGATGGAAAGCCTGCTCGCGCAAGCGGGCTTCGAGATCCTGCACCGGCATGATTCGAGCAACGAGAGCCTGGGATGGTTCGAGGCCATGGCGACCCGGACATCGACGGCACCACCGCCCGCGACCCTGCAAGCCGTGCTCGGCGATGCTTTCCCGGCCATGATCCGCAACCAGATCGCCAATCTGCGCGAAAGGCGAATCCGTACCGTCGGCTATCTGTGCAGGGCCTGAACAGGACCCGCGCGATGCCGTCAAAACACCAGGATTTCCAGAGAATTCCCTGGCGGACCCGAAAGGATTCGAACCTTCGGCCTCTGCCTTCGGAGGGCAGCGCTCTATCCAGCTGAGCTACGGGTCCGCGTTGGGAGGCCGGACAATAGCCGAAGCCGGGGTTGGCGGCAAGCCTGCTGGTGGTGATGAAAAGGACGATCGTGCCCCCCCCCGCGGACCCCCGCGCGTCCGTCAGACGTTGGCGAGATAGAGCTTCGCCGCCCCTTCCTTGAGGATCGCGACGATCTCTTCCTGGCGCATCACGATGATAGCGCGCAGGACCTCGATCGCGCGCGTCTGGTCACGCTCGCCGAGCACGGTCAGGAGTTCGAGATGGCGGTGATAGCTCGCCTCGTGCTCGTCGCCGCCTTGCGGGGCGGCCCAGCGGATGAAGTGGATGCGGGCGTTGACCGTCTTCAGGGCATGCACCAGTTCCTCGTTGTGACCGAGGGCGGCGACACGCTCGTGGAACTGCTCGTCATTGGTGATGCGCTCCACCCGGGTGACGCTGGCGCGGCGCTCGAAGGTTTCCTTCCAGAAGCGCGTGACTTCGGCGATCTCGTCATCGGTGGCGCGCTCGACCGCCAGCTTCACCCCTTCGGTCTCGAGCATCACCCGGAATTCGTAAAGGTTCACGATCTCCTGCACGTCGATTTTCGGCCGATAGAAGCCAAGCGACGGCTCGAAGCGCAGCAGTCTCTCGACCACCAGCCGGTTCAGCGCCTCGCGCAGCGGCGTGCGGCTGACATTGAACCGGGCCGCCAGTTCGACCTCGTTCAGGCGCTCGTTCGGCTTGATCTCATAGCTCAGGATCAGGGCGCGCAGCGCGTCATAGGTCCTTGTGACGGCGGTGCCTTCCTGCTTGTCGCCGGATCGGGCGCCGCGCCCACGACGGGCGGGGCCGGGAGGGAAGTCGAGGGCCACGGGACTCTTCGCTGCGGTCATGCGTTTCGGATCCTTGTTCGAGCCGGTGATGGCATGGGGCGCCCCCTGTGTCAAACCCGATCGACAGGTCTGTATTCAGCCGCCCCCGCGCCATTTCCGACCTTGCGGAAGGGCGCCGCCGACCCGGCCAGGCGGGCCTGAAGCCGCTCCCCTTCGGCCGTGGCCGCGGCGATCGCCGCCTCCTTCACCGGGCCGAAACCGCGAACCCGCTCCGGCAGGGCGGCGATGGCGACGATGGTGCCATAGCTGTCGTCGCGAAGCTGCGGCAACAGGTCGCCGACCCTGGCCTGATAGTCGGTGATCAGGCGGCGTTCCATGCGCCGCTCCGCGGTCCGGCCGAAGGGGTCCGCCCAGGTCCCGCGCAGGCCCTTCAGCCGGGCGAGCAGGCGAAAGGCCGGCATGATCCAGGGGCCGAAGGTCATCTTGCGCGGCCGCCCGGTCGCGGGATCGCGGCGGGCGAGCAGGGGCGGCGCCAGATGAAAGCGGAGACGGAGCGCCTCGCCCTCGAAGGTCTCGGCGATCTGCCGGGCGAAGTCGCCATCGGTGACCAGCCGCGCGACCTCATAGTCA
>JAOZVS010000120.1 GCA_025869435.1 Zavarzinia sp. | reverse complement strand
CAATGACCGCGGCCCCTTCGTCAACGATCGCATCATCGACCTGTCGCGCCGCGCCGCCCAGCTGCTGGGGTTCCAGAATCAGGGCACGGCACGGGTCCGCGTTCAGGTCGTCGACGAATCCGGCCGCCCCGGCGTCAGTACCCTGCCGGTTCCGCAGACCACGGCTGAAGAGCGGACGGCCGCCGCCGCCGCGCCGGTCGGCACGGTCACCGCCGCTCCGCTGGCGCCGCCGCCCGGCACCCGTGGCGTTGCCGGCACGCCCACCCGTCCGGCGACCCCGGCCCGGGCGATCACCCCGGCCTCGGCCGTGCCGGCGACCCCGCCGCCGCCGGTCTATACTCAGGGCCCGGTGCGCCAGACCGGCATCTACATTCAGGCCGGCGCCTTCCTGCAGCCGGCCAACGCCAATCGCCTGCAGGCCAAACTGTCGCGTTATGGCAAGGCGTTCGTCGCCCGCGCCATGATCGACGGTCAACAGTTCTACCGGGTCCGGGTCGGGCCGATGCGCAGTGTCGACGACGCGGATGCCGCGCTCGACCAGATCATCGCATCGGGCGAAACCGGCGCCCGCATCGTCGTTGAATGACAGTTCCGGAGGCGAAATCCATGTCGCACCGCCTTAGCCGCTTTTTCGTTCTCGCCGTCGCCTGTCTGGGCCTCGCGATCGCGCCGCTTTCGGCCGCGCGGGCCGAGGCGCTGGAAACACCCGCGCGGGAAGCCGTGCTGATCGACCTGTCGACCCACACGGTGCTCTTTGAAAAGAACGCCGACGAGTCGATGGTGCCATCGTCCATGACCAAGCTCATGACGATCTACATCCTGTTCGAGAAGCTGGCCAAGGGCGCCATCAAGATGGAGGACATGCTGCCGGTCTCGGAAAAGGCCTGGCGCATGGGCGGCTCCAAGATGTTCGTCAGGGTCGGCGAGCGGGTCGCGGTTTCCGATCTCCTGCGCGGCATCATCGTCCAGTCGGGCAATGACGCCTGCGTCGTCGTCGCCGAGGGCCTCGCCTCGACCGAGGAAGCCTTCGCCGCCCAGATGATGGCGAAGGGCAAGGAACTGGGCCTGAAGGGCAGCACTTTCCGCAACGCCAGCGGCTGGCCCGACCCCGAACACCGCATGACCGCCCGCGACCTGATGGTGCTCGCCGAGCACATCATCGAGGATTTCCCGCAGTATTACCCGCTGTTCGCCGAAACCTCGTTCAAATACAACAACATCGAGCAGGCCAACCGGGATCCGCTGCTGGGCGTCGTGCCTGGCGCCGACGGCCTGAAGACGGGCCACACCGACGAGGGCGGCTATGGTCTCGTCGGCTCGGCGAAGCGTGACGGCAGGCGCCTGCTGCTGGTCATCAACGGGTTGAACACCATGAAGGAGCGGGCGCAGGAATCCGCCCGCATCATGGAATGGGGCTTCCGCGAGTTCCAGACCTACACCATGGCGAAGAAGGGCGATGCCCTGGCCGAGGCCAAGGTTTGGCAGGGCGAGGACGAGACCGTGCCGCTAACCGTCGCCGAGGACGCGCGGGTTACCTTACGCCGGGTCGATCGCGCCGCCATGGTGGTAAAGGTCGTCTATGACGGGCCGGTGCCGGCGCCGATCCAGGCCGGCGACCAGATCGCCTCGCTCGAGATTTCGGCGCCCGACATGCCCGTGATCAGCCTGCCGCTGGTCGCCGCCCATGGTGTCGAGCGTCAGGGCGTCTTCGGCCGCATCTTCGGCTCGCTGCGCTATCTCGTCACCGGCGAAGCCGGCTGACCCGATGCGCGGGCGCTTCATCGTCCTCGAAGGCGGGGAGGGCGCGGGCAAGAGCGGCGCCATCATGGCCCTGCGCCAGGACCTCGCCCGCGACGGCCTCGATATCCTCACCACGCGGGAGCCGGGCGGCACGCCGGAAGGCGCGGCCCTCCGCCGTCTCCTGCTGGCGGAAACCGCCCACGACTGGACCAGCACGGCCGAGCTTCTGCTGATGACCGCCGACCGCGCCCAGCATGTCGAGCGGGTGATCCGGCCCGCCCTCGCCGCCGGCCGCATCGTCGTCTCCGACCGCTATGTCTCCTCGACCCTGGCCTATCAGGGAGCGGGGCGGGGCCTCGACAGCGAACTCGTTCTTGATCTGCACAGCCGGGCGATCCGCGACCTCTGGCCCGACCTGACCATCGTCCTCGATGTCCCGCCCGAGATCGGCCTTGCCCGCAGCCAGGCCCGCCTCGGTCATGCCGGCATCGACGAAGGCCGCTTCGAGGGGCTGGATCTCGATTTCCATCGCCGGGTGCGGCAATCCTTCCTCGACCAGGCGGCGGCCGCCGGCCGTCATGCCGTGGTGATCGACGCCACGAGGGACAGGGCCACGGTCGAGGCGGCAGTGATTGCCGCCGTCCGCGCCCTGGTGGGCTGAGCACCGTGGCCAAGGCCGAGGCCCCAAGCGCGCCGGACATTCCGCTGCCCCGGGCCAATCCCGATCTGATCGGCCATGACGAGGCGGAAGTCGCCCTGCTCGACGCCGTCCACGGCGGCAAGCTGCATCATGCCTGGCTGCTGACCGGGCCGCGCGGCATCGGTAAGGCGACCCTGGCCTATCGCTTCGCCCGCTTTCTTTTCGCCCATGGCCTCGACAGCCCGGCCGACATGTTCGGCGGTCCGCCGCAAACGCTGCAATTGTCGCCGGAAGATCCCCTGTTTCGCCGCATCGCCGCCGGTTCCCACCCCGATCTGGTCACCCTGGAGCGGGAGGAAAATCCGCGCACCAAGGTCCTGCGGGACGAGATCGTCGTCGATCAGGTGCGCGACCTCGCCGGTTTCTTCGCCATGACCCCGGCCGAGGGCGGCTTTCGCGTCGCCATCATCGATGCGATCGACGAGATGAACCGCAACGCGGCCAATGCCCTTCTGAAGCTGCTGGAGGAGCCGCCGCCGCGCAGCCTGCTGATCCTCGTCGCCCATGCCCCCGGAAGGCTGCTGCCGACCATCCGCTCACGCTGCCGGCGGCTGGCGCTGCGGCCCCTGCCGGAAGCGCAGGTCGCCGCGATCGTGAACCGGCTGGTGCCCGGGATCGCCGCCGACGAGGTGCGCGGGTTGTGCCGGCTGGCGAATGGCAGTCCGGGCCGCGCTCTCGCGCTTCATGCCGCTGGCGGCTTGAAGCACTACCGCGCCATCGGTGACCTGCTGGCGCCCCTGGCCCGGCGCCAGGGTCTCGACATCAAGGCGGTGAATACCCTCGCCGATCGCTTCACGGGGCGGGAGGGCAGCGACCTGTTCCGCCTGACCTTCGAACTTCTCGGCCTCTGGCTGGTGCGCATGATCCGCCTGTCGGCGACCGGCGGCATCGACGAGGCCATGGTGGGCGAGGGGGCGGCGATGCGCGCGCTCGTTGCCGCCGCGCGGCTTGAACGCTGGACCGAGGTATGGGAGAAGATCAATGCCTTGGCCGCGCGCGCCGAGGCGGTCAATCTCGACCGCAGGCAGGTTCTCGTCGCAGCCCTCGGCATGATCGAGCGTTGCACGCGCCAGTCTGTTTCCTGACGGCGGGCGCGGGCAGCGCCCTCTGGAGTTCCGAATGGCCGATTCTTCCCCGTTCTACATCACGACGGCGATTTCCTATCCGAACGGCGTGCCGCATATCGGCCACGCCTATGAAGCGATCGCGACCGACGCCCTGGCGCGCTTCCAGCGCCTCGACGGCCGCCGCGTCTATTTCCTCACCGGGACCGACGAGCACGGCCAGAAGATGCTGCAGACCGCGCGGCGCGAGGGCCTGAGCACCGAGGCCCTGGCCGAGCGCAATTCGGCCCGTTTCAAGGCCATGGTCGAGACCCTGGGCTGTTCCAACGACGATTTCATCCGCACCAGCGAGGAACGGCACCACCGCTCCAGCCAGGCGATCTGGCAGCGCATGGTCGATGCCGGCGACATCTACAAGAATACCTATGCCGGCTGGTATTCGGTGCGCGACGAAGCCTATTACACCGAGGACGAGACCGAGGTCCGCGCCGACGGCATCCGCTATGGCGGCCAGGGCACGCCCGTCGAATGGGTGGAGGAGGAAAGCTATTTCTTCCGCCTGTCCGAGTATCAGGACCGCCTGATGGCCCATTACGAGGCCAACCCGGATTTCATCGGCCCGAACGAGCGCCGGAACGAGGTGGTCAGCTTCGTGAAGCGCGGGCTGAAGGATCTGTCCGTCTCGCGCACCACCTTCGACTGGGGCATTCCGGTGCCCGGCGATCCCAAGCATGTGATGTATGTCTGGGTCGATGCCCTGACCAATTACATCACCGGCGTCGGCTTCCCCGACGAGACTTCGCCCCTGTGGTCGTTCTGGCCGGCGGATGTCCATGTCATCGGCAAGGATATCGTCCGCTTCCACGCGGTCTATTGGCCGGCCTTCCTGATGTCGGCCGGCATTGAGCTGCCGAAACGGGTCTTCGCCCATGGCTTCCTGTTCAACAGGGGCGAGAAGATGTCGAAGTCGGTCGGCAATGTGATCGACCCGTTCAACCTGGTCGAAGCCTATGGCCTCGATCAGGTGCGTTACTTCTTCCTGCGCGAAGTGCCCTTCGGCCAGGACGGCAACTACAGCCACGAGGCGATCGTCAACCGCATCAACGCTGATCTCGCCAACGACCTCGGCAATCTCGCCCAGCGATCCCTGTCGATGATCGCCAAGAACGCGGGCGGCGTGGTGCCGGCCTGTGGCGAGTTGTCGGACAGTGACAAGGCGATCCTCGCCCAGGCGGACGGTCTCTACGAAATCGCCAGGGCCGCCATGGCGAAGCAGGATATTCACGTCGCCCTGGCTGCGATCTGGACCTGCGTCGCCGACGCCAACCGCTATTTCGCGGGCGAGGCACCCTGGGGCCTGAAGAAGACCGATCCGGCGCGCATGGAAACCGTGCTTTACGTGACGGCCGAGGTGATCCGCCAGATCGCCATCCTGGCCCAGCCGGTGATGCCGGCGTCTTGCGGCAAACTGCTGGACCAGCTGGCGGTGCCGGCGGATGCCCGGCTGTTCGCCAACCTCGGCCCGGCCGGCCGGCTGACCTCCGGTGTCGCCCTGCCGGCGCCGCAGGGCGTGTTCCCGCGTTATGTGGATGAGGTTGCGTAAACCATGCTGATCGACAGCCATTGCCATCTCGATTTCCCGAATTTCGCGGCGGATCTCGACGCGGTGATGGAAAGGGCGCGTCTGGCCGGGGTCGGCGCCATGCTGACCATCGGCACCTCGCTGGTGAAATCGGCGCAGGTGATCGCGGTCGCCGAGCGTTTCCCCAATGTCTGGGCCTCGGTCGGCATCCACCCGCATGAAGCCGAGGCGGAAGCGGGGGTGCAGGCCCGCACCCTGATCGATCTGTCCAGGCATCCCAAGGTGATCGCCATCGGCGAAACCGGCCTCGACTATTTCTATGAACATGCGCCGCGCGAGGTGCAGAAGACCAGCTTCCGCGCCCATATCGAGGCGTCGCGGCAGACCGGCCTGCCCATCATCATCCATACCCGCGACGCCGACGACGACACGGCGGAAATCCTGCGGGACGAAATGGCGAAGGGGCCGTTTCCCGGCCTGATCCATTGCTTCACCTCGAGCGCCTGGTTCGCCGATGTCGCCCTCGAGCTCGGGCTCTATATTTCCTTCTCGGGCATCGTCACCTTCAAGACGGCAGAGACCTTGCGCGAGGTCGCGGCCCGCGTGCCCGCCGACCGTCTGCTGGTCGAGACGGATTCGCCCTATCTCGCCCCGATCCCCCATCGCGGCAAGCGCAACGAGCCGGCCTTCGTCGCCGCGACCGCGGCCGCGGTCGCCCGGGAGCGGGGGGTGACGGTCGACGAGATCGCCCGCCAG
>JAOZVS010000119.1 GCA_025869435.1 Zavarzinia sp. | reverse complement strand
GTCCGGCCAGGGCCTCAGCCGCCGGACTGGCCGCCTCGACCACCAGACGGTTGCCGGTCGCGAGCACGGCGGCGAATTGCGTCAGCAGCCCTTCCGCCGTCGTCGCCCGGCCCAGCACCCGGCCGCGCGGCCAGAAACCATAGGTGTTCCGCTCGCCCACCGGACCCGGCAACTCGATCCGCCGGCCGAGCGGGCTGCGCGCCGCCATGGCCCGGGCATCGGCCGCCAGCCGGTCAAGCCCCAGCCCTTCGAGATAGGCGGCGAAAGCCTCGGCGAGGGCGGAAGGCTCCGCCGTGCCCGGCGCCACCGGCCGCTGCGAGAGGAGGCGCGGGAGATAGAGCGGCCCGCCCGCCTTCGGCCCGGTCCCGGACAAGCCGCTGCCGCCGAAGGGCTGCACGCCGACCACGGCGCCGATCGTGTTGCGGTTCACATAGATATTGCCGGCATGAACGCGGGCGGTGACCCGGGCGATGGTCTCGTCGATCCTTGTGTGCAGGCCGAAGGTCAGGCCGTAACCCGTGGCATTCACCGCGTCGATCACCGCGTCGAGATCCTTGCGCCGGTAGCGCAGCACATGCAGCACGGGACCGAAGACTTCCCGGCCGATATCCGCGATGGCGCCGATCTCGATCAGCGTCGGCGGAACGAAGGTGCCGGCCGCCGTCGCCTCGCCGAGCGGCAGGCGGAACACGGGACAGCCCTTCTCCGCCATGGCGGCGACATGGGCTTCGATCACCGCCCTGGCCTCCGCCGTGATCACCGGGCCGACGTCGGTCGACAGCCGGTCCGGGTTGCCGACGACGAGTTCCGCCATCGCGCCCTTCAGCATGGTCAGCACGCGGTCGGCGACATCGTCCTGCAGGCAGAGGATGCGCAGGGCCGAGCAGCGCTGGCCCGCGCTGTCGAAGGCGGAGGCGATGACATCGCCCACCACCTGTTCGGCGAGGGCCGAGCTATCGACGATCATCGCGTTCTGGCCGCCGGTCTCGGCGATCAGCGGGATCAGCCGGCCCTCCGGGGTCAGGCGCCCGGCGAGCTGGCGCTGGATCGCCCGTGCGACCTCGGTCGAGCCGGTGAACATCACGCCCCGGATGCGGGTATCGGCGACCAGCGCCGCGCCCACCGCGCCGTCACCGACGACGAGGTTGAGCACGCCGGGCGCGACCCCCGCCTCCTGCAGCAGGCGCACCGCCTCGGCCGCGATCAGCGGGGTTTCCTCGGCGGGCTTGGCGAGGACGGTATTGCCGGCGGCGAGCGCCGCCGCGACCTGGCCGGTGAAGATCGCCAGCGGGAAATTCCACGGGCTGATGCAGACCACGGGGCCGAGCGGGCGGTGGGTGAGGCCATCGAAATCCCGCTCCACCGTGCGGCCGTAATAGCGCAGGAAATCGACCGCCTCCCGCACCTCGGAAATCGCGTTGGGCAGGGATTTCCCGGCCTCGCGCACGATGAGGCCGAGCAGCATCGGCATCCGCGCTTCCATCAGGTCGGCGGCGCGATAGAGGCAGGCAGCCCGGGCGGCAGGCGGCGTCGCGCTCCACACCGGCGCGGCGGCGACGGCCGAGGCGACGAAGGCGGAGACATCGCCGGGCGCGGCGAAGGCGACCCTGCCGACGATATCGCGCCGATCCGCCGGATTGGTCACCGGCACCATGGGGGAGAGCGGATCGCCCGCGACCCAGGCGACATCGAGACTGGCCAGCAGCGCGGCCGAGACCGAGGCGAGGCGTTGCTCGTTCGAGAGGTCGAGGCCGGCGGAATTCGGCCGCTCGCCGAACAGGTCGCGCGGCGAGCGGATCGCGGGATGCGGCGCGCCCAGGGGCTCGATCGCCCGCGCCGCCTGCACCGGATCGGCGATCAGCTCGTCGACCGGCACGGTCTCGTCGGCGATGCGATTGACGAAGGAGGTATTGGCGCCATTTTCCAGCAACCGGCGGACGAGATAGGCGAGCAGGGTCTCGTGGGTGCCCACCGGGGCATAGATCCGGCACGGCCGGTTCAGCCTGGCCTTGCCGACCACCTCCTCGTAGAGCGGTTCCCCCATGCCGTGCAGGCATTGGAACTCATATTGTCCCGCATAGTAATTGTCGCCCGCCATGACCATGACGCTGGAAAGGGTCTGGGCGTTGTGGGTGGCGAACTGCGGATAGATCGCGTCGGGCGCCGCGAGGAGCTTCCGCGCGCAGGCGAGATAGGAAACGTCGGTATGGACTTTCCTGGTGTAGACCGGGAAGCCTTCCAGCCCGTCGACCTGCGCCTTCTTGATTTCGCTGTCCCAATAGGCGCCCTTGACCAGACGGACCATCAGCCGCCGGCCGGAACGGCGGCCGAGGTCGATCAGATGATCGATGACGAAGGGGCAGCGCTTCGCATAGGCCTGAACGACGAAACCGATACCGTTCCAGCCGGCAAGGTCGGGGTCGAAACACAGGGCTTCCAGCAGATCGAGGGAGATTTCCAGCCGATCCGCTTCTTCCGCGTCGATATTGAGGCCGATGTCGTAACGCCGGGCCAGCAGGGCGAGACCCTTGAGGCGCGGCAGCAATTCGCCGGTCACCCGCTCGATCTGGGCGCGGGCATAGCGCGGATGCAGGGCGGAGAGCTTGATCGAGATGCCCGGCCCCTCGTAGATGCCGCGCCCGCCCGAGGCCTGGCCGATGGCGTGGATCGCCGTCTCGTAATCGCCGAGATAACGAGCGGCGTCGGCGGCCGTGGTCGCCGCCTCGCCCAGCATGTCGTAGGAATAGCGAAAGCCCCTGGCCTCCAGCTTGCGGGCATTGGCGAGGGCTTCGGCGATGGTCTGGCCGGTGACGAACTGCTCACCCATCATGCGCATGGCGAGGTCGACGCCCTTGCGGATCAGGGGCTCGCCCGAGCGGCCGATGAGTCGGGTCAGCGCGGCGGAAAGGCCCGCCTCGCTCGTCGTCGCGGTCAGTTTGCCGGTCACCACCAGGCCCCAGGTGGCGGCATTGACGAACATCGACGGGCTGTGGCCGACGTGCGCGTTCCAGTCGCCGGCAGCGATCTTGTCGCGGATCAGGGCATCGCGCGTCGCCTTGTCGGGAATGCGCAGCAAGGCTTCGGCGAGACACATGAGGGCGACGCCCTCGGGCGCCGACAGGGAATATTCGTGGATCAGCCCCTCGACCCCGCCATGACGCGCCTTGGCCCGCAACGAGGTGACGAGGCTGCGCGCCAATTCCGCCACCTTCGCCTGCCTGCCCGGATCGAGCGCCGCGAGTTCGACCAGATAGGGCAGGCATTCCGGCTCGGGCCGGCGGTAGGCGGCGGTGATCCGCGCCCTCAGCACGCCTTGGGGCTGAACCCCTTGCGCAAATTCGAGGAAGGGCAGCGCGGCGTCGGTTGCACCATCGCCCTCCAGCAGGGTAACCCCATCGCCCTCGCCAGTCGCATCGAAACCCCGGCCCCGCTCGATCCGCTCGATCGCGGCGGTCAGCGCCTGTTTCACCAGCCAGTGGGGCGTCTGGCCGATCCGATCGGCGGCCGCCTTCAGCCGGGTCCGCAACTCGTCGCTGACTTTGACGCCGATGGTGGTAAGGGCCATGACCGTGCTCCGCCGATAGGGTTGCACCTATCTACCCCGATAGGTGCAACCCGTACAGAAGAATTGGATCGACTGTCGGTCCCCGGTCGATCAGGCCGCCCGGGGCTCGATCCGATCGAGGGTCGCCGCGAGGGCTTCGGCTTCGGTCGCGAGATCGTAGCGGGTCTGCATGTTCATGAACCACTGCGGGTCGACACCGAAATATTTGCCGAGACGCAAAGCAATGCTGGCGGTCATGCCCTGACGGCCGTGACAGATGTCGTTGATCCGGCTGCGCGGCACGTCGATCGCCTTCGCGAGGCCATAGACGGACAAGCCCATGGGGATCAGGAATTCCTCGCGCAGCACTTCGCCCGGATGCGGCAAGGGAATGGTGCGTGGCATGGCTTCGAGCATCCTCAATGATAGTCGTCGAATTCGACGTCGTGCGCATTGCCGTCAATCCAGACGAAGCAGATACGCCACTGATCGTTGACCCGGATCGAATGCTGCCCCTCGCGTTTGCCTTTCAGGGCTTCCAGCCGGTTGCCCGGCGGAACCCGGAGATCGTCGAGGCGCGTGACCGTGTCGATCAGGAACATTTTCCGCACCGCCCGGCGCAGGACATCCGCCGGCACGCCTTTGGGGATTTCACCCCGGTAGATCGCTTCGCTTCGGGGGTCGCGGAAGGTCTTGATCACCCGGTCAAACTATCATTATGCCGGCGACCGATCCAGCCCGAACGTACCAATTTCCGGTACGCAATGTTCACACCACATTCGCCTCGATCAGCGGCCGGCCCGCCGCGATCCGCTCGAAGGACAGGGGCGAGAGGTCGAGGCTGCGGTAGGCGCCCTCGACGATCAGCTCGGCGAGGGCGCGGCCGATGGCCGGCGACTGCTGCAGGCCATGGCCCGAGAAACCGTTGGCGAGATGGAAATTGGCGAGGTCGCCGGCCGGCCCGACGATCGCATTGTGATCGAACAGGTTCATGTCGTAATGGCCGGCCCAGGCGCGGCCCTGGCGGATGCGCTCGAAGGCGGGCACGCGGGCGGCCAGCACCGGCCAGATATGTTCGTCGAAGAAATCGTGATCGACCTCGAAATCGCCATCGGCATCCGGGTCCCTGCCCTCGGGCGGCTGGAGGCCGCAGAGGAAGCCCGTGCCTTCCGGCCGGAAATAGAGGCCGGTCGGATCGATCAGCAGGGGCGCGCCCGCGACCTTGTCGGCGCAGGTGAAGGTGAAGATGAAACGCTTCCGGTTATGCACCGGAATCTCCACCCCCGCCGCCCGGGCCAGCGCAGGCCCGCCGCCGCCCGCGGCGTTGACGAGGGCGCCGCAGGCGATGCGGCTGCCGTCGTCGAGACGCACCGCGACCACCCGGTTGCCCTCACGCTCGACCCCCGCGACCGTCGCCGCCCTGTATTCGACGCCGAGCGAGCGGGCCTTGCGCCTGAAGGCCTGCATCAGGCCATAGCCGTCGAACCAGCCTTCCCCCGTGACGCCGAAGGAGCCGAGGGCGAGACCTTCCGTGTTCAGCCAGGGAAAACGCGCCTTCAGCCCGTCGGGGCCGAGCAGCACGATATCGGCGCCCATGCCGGCCTGCAGGCGGTGATTGGCCTCGAGCACGGGCCGCCCCGCCTCGGTCGCGAGGAAGAGGTAACCGCCCTCGACCAGGCCGATTTCCGGCGCCTCGCCGTCGACCATGAGCGTCTCGCCGATGCCGCGCAGGAATTTGATACCATGGAGCGAGATCGCGATATTGATCGCGCTCGAATATTGCTGGCGGATCGAGGCCGCCGAGAGGGCCGAGGCGCAGAAGCGATAGGCCGGGTCCTTCTCGATAACGAGGATGCGGCCGGAAAAGCCGGGATGGGCCGCCAGGTGATAGGCGACCGACGATCCCGTGACCGCCCCGCCGGCGATCACCACGTCATAAGCGGTCATTCCACGTCGAACCTCACGCCCTGGGCCAGCGGCAGGCCGCGCCCGAAGTTGATCGCCGAGGTCTGGCGCCGCATGTAACCCTTCCAGGCATCGGAGCCGGATTCGCGGCCGCCGCCGGTCTCCTTCTCGCCGCCGAAGGCGCCGCCGATCTCGGCCCCCGAGGTACCCATGTTGACATTGGCGATGCCGCAGTCGGAGCCGGCGGCGGACAGGAAGCCTTCCGTCTCGCGCATGTCGGTCGAGAAGATCGAGGAGGAGAGACCCTGTGCGACCCCATTCTGCAGGGCGATGGCCTCGGCGAAATCATGGTATTTCACGACATAGAGGATGGGCGCGAAGGTCTCGTCCAGCATCGGCCCCGCCTGTTCCGGCATCTCGACGAGGGCCGGGCGGCGGTAGCAGGCGGCTTCCGCGCCCGGCACGGTCACGACCTCGCCACCAGTCACCGTCGCGCCCAGCGCCCGCGCCGCCTCCAGCGCCTTCGCCATCGCCTCGCCCGCGGCGGCATCGACCAGCGGACCGACCAGCACATCGCCCGGCAGCGGATTACCGACCGAGACCGTGCGATAGACCCTGGCGAGGCGCGGCACCAGCGCGTCATAGACCGAGGCATGAACGATCAGCCGGCGCAAGGTCGTGCAGCGCTGGCCGGCGGTGCCCATGGCGCCGAAGGCGATGGCCCGCACCGCGAGGTCGAGATCGGCCGAGGGCGCGACGATAGAGGCATTGTTGCCGCCGAGTTCGAGGATGCAGCG
>JAOZVS010000118.1 GCA_025869435.1 Zavarzinia sp. | reverse complement strand
GCCCCCGTGCGCATCACGGCCATCGACGTCGCCAGCGGCCGGCCGCTGCGCCAGATCGCCTACCAGCCCGATGCCGTGCCGCGCACGCGCCGCCTGCCGGGCCCGCAGATGAACGGAGTCAGCGAGATCCTGGCCGACGGGCCGCACCACCTGCTGGTGCTCGAACGCGCCTACAGCGCCGGCGCCGGCTTTGCGGCGCGCCTGTACCGCATCGACACGCGCGAGGGCAGCGACACGCTGGCGCTCGACACCCTCGCGCCCGGCAACCACCGGCCCGCGCCCAAGACCCTGGTGGCCGACCTGTCGGCGCTGGGCATCGCGCCCGACAACATCGAGGGCATGGCCTGGGGCGCGCCCCTGCGGGCAGGCGCCCGGGGCAGCGGCTGCGTGCTGGTGTTCGTGAGCGACGACAACTTCAACCCCGCCCAGGTCACGCAGTTCATCGCCGCCGAATACCTGCCCCTGCGCGGCGGGCATGAGCGATGCGGTACAACAGGCTCCAGATGAGCGCCGCCCTCACCGCCCGATCCTTCGCCGACCTGCAGCCCCTGCGCCGCGCCCTGCAAGAGGCCGCCGCGCAGGAGGCCGAGCGCGCCCGGCTGCGGCGCGAGGCCGAGCGTCGCGCGCGCGCCGAACGCCACCTGTTCCGGGACGCCGTGGGCCCCGTGGCGCCGCTCAAGGGCCTGCCCGACCGCCACTGGCCCGCGCCCGTGCCGCCCGAGCCCCAGCCCGTGCAGCGCGTGCTGGACGAGGGGCGCGTGCTGCGCGAATCGCTGAGCGACGAATTCGACGTGAGCACGCTGCTGGACGTGGACGACCAGCTGAGCTTTCGCCGCCCCGGCATGGGCCAGGACGTGACGCGCAGGCTGCGCGCGGGCCAGTGGAGCATCCAGCGCCAGCTGGACCTGCACGGCCTGCGCGTGCACGAGGCGCGCGAGGCGCTGGGCGCGTTCATCCGCCTGGCCCACCGCACGGGCCTGCGCTGCGTGCGCGTGGTGCATGGCAAGGGCCTGGGCTCGCCGGGCAAGGCACCCGTGCTCAAGGGCCGCGTGCAGGGCTGGCTGGTGCAGAAGAAGGAAGTGCTGGCCTTCGTGCAGGCCCGCCCGGCCGACGGCGGCGCGGGCGCGCTGGTGGTGCTGCTGGCGCCGGGACGACGCACATAAGAACCCTAGCGTAAACCCCAGCAAACCACCTGGTCCCATTGAACGGATGCGCGCGATTGCCGAGCATCGCGGCATGCGTTCAGCCATTCAATGGAAGGAGACAGGTATGTTCGGTAAAAAGGGTTGGCTTTGGGGTGGCGTGGCCATGGCGCTGGGTGCGTGGATGCTGCCTGCCACCGCACAGGTCAACCGCCCGATCACCATCGTCGTGGGAGCCACGCCCGGAGGCTCCACCGACACCCTGGCGCGCGTGATCGCCCAGAGCATGGGCGCCACGCTCAAGCGCACCGTGATCGTGGAGAACAAGCCTGGCGCCGGGGGCAACATTGCCGCGCAATACGTGGCCAAGAGTGCGCCGGATGGCTCCACGCTGCTGATGAGCTTCACCAGCCACACCATCAACGCCACGCTGTTCAAGAACCTGCCTTTCAACCCCGTGGCGGACTTCACGCCCATCACCATGGTCGCGCAGGTACCCAGCGTGCTGGTGGCGCGCAAGAATGCGCCGTTCGATGACGTGAAGGGGCTGATCGACTACGCCCGCAAGCACCCGAACAAGCTTACCTTCGCCATTGGGGGCCAGGGTTCCTCGCTGCATCTGGCCAGCGAACAGTTCAAGTTCGCCACGCAGACCGACATCGTGAACATTCCCTACAAGGGGACGGGCCCCGCGCTCAGCGACCTGCTGGCATCCGACACCGTGGATCTGATGTTCGCCAGCACCATCAACGTGCTGCCGCACTACAAGCAAGGCACCCTCAAGTTCCTGGGCGTGAGCAGCCTGCAGCCGCTGCCGCAGTTCGCGGGCCTGCCGGCCATTGCCAGCGTGGTGCCTGGCTACCGCTCCGAGGCATGGTTCGGCCTGTTCGGCCCCGCCAAGCTACCGCGCGAAGTGACGGACACGCTCTACGCCGCCGTGCGCCAGGCAATCGATGCGCCTGCGTACCGCCAGCGCATGGAAAGCGAAGCGGCCACCGTGCCCACCATGACGCCCGCCCAGTTTGCCGACTTCATCAAGAAGGACGTGCAGTTCTGGGGCGACATCGTCAAGAAGTCCGGGGCCACGGTGGAATGACGCCGCGCACCCTGGCCCAAAAGCTCGTCGGCCGTGCCTGCGGTGACCCGCAGGTGCAGCCAGGCGACATCGTCACCTGCCGGGTGGACCTGGCCATGATGCACGACTCCGGCGGGCCGCGCCGCCTCAAGCCGCACCTGGACAGCCTGGGCGTGCGGGTATGGGATCCGGAGCGCATCGTGGTGGTCACGGACCACTACGTCCCCGCCACCGACGAGGACAGCGCCCGGATCGTGCGCATCGCCCGCGACTGGGTGCGCGAGCAAGGCATACGCCATTTCTACGACGAACAGGGAATCTGCCACGTGGTCACGCCCAGCCATGGGCACCTGCGGCCGGGCATGTTCGCCGTGGGAGGCGACAGCCATTCCTGCACGGGCGGCGCATTCGGTGCCTACATGTTCGGCATTGGCGCCACCGAGATGCTGGGCGTGGCCGTGAGCGGCGAAATCTGGCTGCGCGTGCCCCACACCATCGCCATGGAATGGACGGGCCGCCTCCCAGGCGGCGTGTGTGCCAAGGACATGATGCTGCACATGTGCACCCGCTTTGGCATGGACGGCGGACAGTACGAGGCCGTGGAGTTTTGCGGCGGCGCCGTGCGCGCCCTGTCGATGAACGAACGCATGACCCTGAGCAACATGGCCACCGAGCTGGGCGCGCAAGCGGGCCTCATCGCCCCCGATGCCACCACGGTGCAATGGCTGCAGGCCGCCGGCGTGCCCGGCGATGCGCTGCACGACATGGCGCAATGGCACACCGATGAGGGCGCCCCCCTGCTGGCACGCCACCGCATGGATGCAGGCAGCCTGGCACCGCAGGTGTCTGCGCCCGGCTCGCCCGCGCGGGCGCAGGACGCAACGGCCTTCGCGCACGAACGGCTGGACATTGCCTACATCGGCGCCTGCACGGGCGCCAAGCTGGACGACCTGCGCATGGCGGCTCAGGTGTTCCGCGGCGGCCGCAAGGCGGCTGCGGGCGTGCGCCTCATGGTGGCGCCAGCCAGCGCGCAAGACCAGCGCCAGGCCGCCGACGAAGGGGTACTGCAGACACTGGTGGACGCGGGCGCCGAGCTGCTGCCCAATGCCTGCGGCGCATGCGCGGGCTATGGCGCCAACACGTTCGCGCCCGACACCACCGCCATCAGCACCACCGCGCGCAACTTCACGGGACGCATGGGCGCGGCCTCATCGCGCGTGTTTCTGGGCTCGCCCTACACCGTGGCGGCATCCGCCATCACGGGCCACATCACTGATCCACGGGAGCTGCTGGCATGAGCACCACCGATGCGCCCGGCCGCTGCTGGGTGTTTGGCGACGACATCAACACCGACTACCTCGCCCCCGGCAAGTACATGAAGTACGGTATCGACGCGATCGCCCAGCACTGCCTGGAAGACGTGGAGCCACGCTTTGCGCGCGAGGTGCGCGCGGGCGATCTCATCATTGCGGGCCGCAACTTCGGTGCGGGCTCGTCGCGCGAGCAGGCCGTGGAAGTGCTGCGCCACCTGGGCGTGCGCTGCGTGGTCGCCCGGTCGTTCGCCGGGCTGTTCTACCGCAATGGCTTCAACCTGGGCCTGCCCCTGCTGCAGGGCCCCGCCGCCACGGAAGCGCCCGCCTGGGGCATTGCGCCGGGCGCACCGGCGTGCCTGGACCTGGAGCAGGCCCGGCTGCAGCTGCCGGACACGCAGCAGGCACTGCAATGCCAGCCCATTCCCCCCCACCTGCTGGCGCTCGTCACCGATGGCGGCCTCGTGCCGCACCTGCGCAAGCGCATCGCGCGCGAGCGCCTTCACTCCGCTGCTTCGAACCCATGAACCTGCACCAACGCATACGCGAGCCCAGCATCGTCCTCGCTGCGGGCGTGTACGACGCCCTCTCCGCCCTGCTGGTGGAACAGTCCGGGCTGCCCGCAGCCTACCTGTCGGGCGCCAGCGTGGCCTACACCCGCTTTGGCCGGTCCGACATCGGTCTGCTGAGCCTGGACGACGTGGCCAACGTCACCACCAACATCCGCGAGCGCGTCGACCTGCCCCTGATCGTCGATGCCGACACCGGCTTCGGCAATGCGCTGAACGTCATGCGCACCGTACGCCTGCTGGAGCGCGCGGGCGCATCGGCAATCCAGCTGGAAGACCAGACCAGTCCCAAGCGCTGCGGGCATCTGCAAGGCAAGTCCGTCATCAGCACGCGCGAGATGTGCGGCAAGATCCGCGCCGCGGTGGACGCGCGCCGCCACGCCCACACGCTGGTCATCGCCCGCACCGACGCCGTGGCCGTGGAGGGCTTTGACGCCGCGCTGGAACGCGCCGCCCGCTATGCCGAGGCCGGCGCCGACATGCTGTTCGTGGAGGCCGTGCGCAGCCGCGAACAGATGCAGCAGGTCAATCGCCAACTGGGCCCCCTGTGCCCACTGATGGCCAACATGGTCGAAGGCGGCATGACGCCCGTATCCAGCGCGCAGGACCTGGCCGAGATCGGCTACCGCCTGGTCATCTTCCCGGGCGGAACGGTGCGTGCGCTCACGCATGCGCTGCAGGGCTACCTGGCCAGCCTGCAGGCCCATGGCACCACGCAGCCCTGGCGCGACCGCATGCTGGACTTCGACGGGCTGAACGCCGTGATCGGCACCCCGCAATTGCTGGCCCTGGGGCAGCGCTACGACTGACGCGGGCAGCGGCGCATCAAGCCACCGCGCCCATAATCGCCTGGGCAGGCCACCCACGGGCCAGCCCAGGAGATATTGCCGATGGCCCCCACGCCCGATTCCCCGCCGCTGTTCCAACGGGTGGCGCAGACCCTGCGCCAGCGCCTGCGCGACGGCACCTATCCGGTGGGTATTCCGCTGCCGGGCGAGCGCGAGCTGACGCGTGAATTCGGCGTAGCGCGCACCACCATCCGCTCCGCGCTGGCGCGGCTGCAGGAGGAAGGCAGCATCACGCGGCTGCGCGGCCAGGGCACGCTGCCGGTCGCGCAGCCCAGCACGGACGAACACTCCAAGATCCGCAACGGCCTCCTGGAGAACATCCTGCGCTTCGGGCAGCGTACGCGCACGGCGCTGGTGTCGGCGCAGTTCGTACAGGCCACCAGCACCGTTGCGCAGGCGCTGCAGGTGGCCGCCGGCACCCGCGTCATGCGCGTGGTGCGCGTGCGCAAGTCGCACCGCAGGCCGCTGCTGTGCACCGAGGTCTACCTGCCCGCCGCCATTGCCGAGGGCATCCACCCGCAGATGCTGGAAGACATGCCGCTGCTGGAAGCCATCGAGCGCGCGGGCCACGCCTTCGCGCAGGGCGAGCAGGAACTGATCGCCGTGAACGCCTCACCCGAGGTGGCGCAATTGCTGGAGATCGCCACAGGCGCGCCGCTGCTGCGCGTGAACCGCGTGGTGGCAGACGCACAGGGCGTCCCGATCCAGTACCTCATCGGCCACTACGCCCCCGACCACTACCAATACCGCATGCGGCTGTCGCGCACGGGTGGCACCACCACCGTGTGGATCACGGACTGACGCGATGGCGCAGGCTCACGAAAAAACAGGTTTGATGCATGGCATGCGCGTCAGCGGTTGCGCATCCAGTCGGCCGTGTTCATGAAGCTCTGGTTGAGCCGCGTGCGCAGGTCCTCGGGCACGCCCGTCTCGCCCATGGCCTGGTCCATGCACGTGACCCACTGGTCGCGCTCCAGGATGCCGATGGCGAACGGCATGTGCCGCGCGCGCAGGCGCGGGTGGCCGAAGCGGTCCTGGTAGTGGTCCGGCCCGCCGAGCCAGCCGCAGAGGAACCAGAACAGCTTGTCGCGCGCGTCGTCGAGCGTGCTGCCGTGGGCGGCGCGCAGTTCGGCGTAGCCGGGCTCCAGGTCCATGAGGTCGTAGAAGCGGTCCACCAGCTGGCGGACGCGGGGTTCGCCGCCCATCCATTCGAAGGGCGTGGCGGGCGCAGCGGAATCGGGGGCGGGCATGGGCGCGATTGTAAGAACGTGTTCACGATCTAAGAGCCTGTTCAATATCTTTTCATGGTGCCCGCAAGGCAGCAAAAAGCCGCAA
>JAOZVS010000117.1 GCA_025869435.1 Zavarzinia sp. | reverse complement strand
GGCGGAGCCGGGGGCGCCGGAGCGGGGGGCGCCGGAGCGGGGGGGCCTAGAAAACGTCATGATGCGCGCAACCTAATCGCGCCCGCGATCCGGCGCCATCACTGTTTCTCCCTGGCCCGACCGTGCCCAGACGTGTGTTGGCTAAAAACTGTGCATTGCTGGTCTTTTGTGCAGCATTTTGTCGAAATTGCGACGATAATTGGACGGCGCATAGCCCTGTTGCAGCGCGGAACCCGCCGTGAACCAAAATTGGCACGGTTCTTGAGTTAGACAGTGCCCGGGGTAGCGTGTCCGGCCATCGCCCGCATCGGGCTCGGTCGGGGCTGGCGCGCCCCTGAGGTCAATCGTGAGGGGAAAACCATGAAACTCGTGATGGCCGTCATCAAACCGTTCAAGCTCGATGACGTGCGCGAAGCCCTGGCCGCTGTTGGTGTGCCCGGGCTCACGGTAAGTGAAGTCAAAGGTTTCGGTCGGCAAAAGGGCCATACCGAAATCTACCGCGGTGCTGAATACACCGTGAGCTTCCTGCCCAAGGTCAAGATCGAAGCCGCGGTCGCCGACGAAATCGTCGAGCAGGTCGTCGAGGCGATCCAGAAGGCTGCCCACACGGGCAAAATCGGCGACGGCAAAGTGTTCGTTGTCGACCTTCAGCAGTCCATCCGCATCCGTACCGGCGAAACCGGCCCGGATTCGCTCTGAGTGCGTGCCGACGAGAGGGTCCTTCCCATGAAACTCAACTGGAAACTTCCTCTGCTGCTCGGGGCGGCCGGGGCTGCGCTGATGGTGCCCGAAATGGCCGCCTTCGCGCAGGACGCGGCTGCGCCGGTCGCGGATGCGGTCGCCGCTGCGCCTGAAGCGCCGGCGATGACCGTCGACAAGGGCGACGTGTCCTGGATGCTGATTTCTTCCATCCTGGTGCTGCTCATGACGGTCCCGGGCCTCGCGCTGTTCTACGGCGGCCTCGTCCGTTCCAAGAACATGCTGTCGGTCCTGACCCAGGTCCTCGCCATCACCGCGATCATCTCGGTGATCTGGGTGATCTATGGCTACAGCCTGGCCTTCACCGACGGCGGCTCGATCAATTCCTACGTCGGCGGCTTGTCGAAGCTGTTCCTCGCGGGCGTCGATACCTCGACCGTGGCGGAAACCTTCACCAAGGGCGTCGCGATCCCGGAACTGGCCTTCGTGCTGTTCCAGATGACCTTCGCCTGCATCACCCCGGGCCTGATCGTCGGCGCCTTCGCCGAACGCATCAAGTTCTCGGCCCTGGTGCTGTTCTCGATCCTGTGGGTGACCTTCATCTACTTCCCGATGGCCCACATGGTGTGGTTCTGGGGCGGCCCGAGCGCCTATGACGGCCCGACGGGTCTGATCTTCGGCTTCGGCGCCCTCGACTTCGCCGGCGGCACCGTCGTCCACATCAACTCGGGCATCGCCGCGCTCGTCGGTTGCCTCGTGGTCGGCAAGCGTATCGGCTACGGCAAGGAAGCGATGCCTCCGCATTCGCTGACCCTGACCATGGTCGGCGCCTCGCTGCTGTGGGTGGGCTGGTTCGGCTTCAACGCCGGCTCCAACCTCGAAGCCAATGCCTATGCCGCCCTGGCGTCGGTCAACACCTTCGTCGCCGCTGCCGCGGCCGCGGTGGGCTGGCTCTTCGTCGAATGGATCATCAAGGGCAAGCCCAGCCTGCTCGGCACCGCCTCGGGCGTGGTCGCGGGTCTCGTCGCCATCACCCCGGCCGCGGGCTTCGCCGGTCCCGGCGGCGCGCTGGTCCTCGGCCTTGTCGCGGGCGTGGTCTGCTTCATCGCCGTCACCGCGGTGAAGAATGCCCTCGGCTATGACGACAGCCTCGATGTCTTCGGCGTCCATGGCGTCGGCGGCATCATCGGTGCTCTTGGCACCGGTATCGTGGTCAACCCCGCGCTTGGCGGCGCCGGCATCGTCGATTATTCGACCGCCGACTTCGCGGCCGGCTACCCGGGCCTGGGTGTTCAGGTCCTGGCCCAGCTCAAGGGTGTCCTGGTGACGATCGCCTGGTCGGGCATCGGCTCCTTCATCCTCTACAAGTTCGTCGATCTCGTGATCGGCCTGCGCGTCCCGGCGGATGCCGAGCGCGAAGGTCTCGACGTCGCCGAACACGGCGAGCGCGCCTACAACTGATCCCGGCGGGCGGGGGACTGCCCCGCCCGACCGTCAAGCTGGAAAAGGGAGGCCTCGCGCCTCCCTTTTTTCGTCAGGACGGTGCACAAAGCAGGTGCGACTCCCTACACTGCGGACAGCAACAGGGCAGAGGGAATCATGGCGGGTTCATCGAAGAAGGCGATCGTGGCGGCGGCCATCGGCAATGGCGGCATCGCCGCGACGAAATTCGCGGCCGCCTTCTGGACCGGGTCATCCGCCATGATGTCGGAAGGCATCCATTCCCTCGTCGATGTCGGCAACCAGTTCCTGCTGCTCTACGGCCTGGGCCGGGCGGCGCGGCCCTCCGACTCCCGGCATCCCTTCGGCTATGGCAAGGAGCTTTATTTCTGGTCCTTCCTGGTGGCGATCCTGATCTTCGCGCTGGGCGGCGGGCTCTCGCTTTATGAAGGCGTCCAGGCCGTCATGGCGCCCGGCGAAATGCATGATCCGCTGGTCAATCTCATCGTGCTCGGCGCGGCCATCCTGTTCGAGGCCTATTCCTTCTCGGTCGCCCTTGGCGAATTCAACAAGGGGCGTGGCCGCAAGTCGATGCTACGGGCGATCCGCGACACCAAGGACCCCAGTCTCGTCACCGTACTGCTCGAAGATACGGCGGCGATGATCGGTCTCGTCGTCGCGCTCGCCGGCATCCTGATCGGCTATTATCTGCATTTGCCGGTGTTCGACGGCATCGCGGCGATCGTCATCGGCTGCGTGCTGCTGCTGACCGCCGTCATCCTGGCGGTCGAATGCAAGGGCCTGCTGATCGGCGAAGGCGCCGACCCGCTGGTGCTCGAAGCGATCAGGGCCAAGGTCGCGGCCGATCCGCGGATCGAATCCGTGGGCGAGATCCTCAGCGTCCATTTCGGCCCGCATGATCTGATCATCCTCGCCACTGTCGATTTCCGCGACGGCCTGACCGGCGATGATGTCGAGGGCGCGATCCACGAACTGGCCGCCAGCGTGAAGGCCGCCGAACCCTCGGTGCGGCACTTCTACATCGAGGCCCTGGCCACCCCGCGCGGCTGACGCCGGATCCCCCCTGTCGTTGCTTCCCGTTGCGTAAGGGCCGCGCGGCCCGTCGTGCCGCGCCGCTTCAATGACAAAATGTCACTTGCCACTGGACCCGGGCGACCGAGTTGGGTAAGGAAAATGGCAAACGGGGAGAGAAAACGACATGCTGAACGGTATTCTGAATCTGGCGAAGCGGCTGGATCCGACGGGTCTGGTGGGCCGGACCCAGATGGAGCTGAACTATGTCGAGAGCATGGTCTCCGTGCTCTGGCGGCTCAGTTCCATCCGCCTCGACAGCGACCATACCGTTGTCCAGATGGTCGAGCAGCAGGCGCGCCGGGGCGGCAAGGCCACCGCCATCCTGTTCGAGCGGCAGGCGGTCAGCTGGGCCAGTCTCGACGCCAGGGCCAATCAGGTCGCCCATTGGGCGCAAGGGCAGGGTATCGGCAAGGGCGACGTGGTGGCCCTGATGATGGCCAACCGGCCTGAATTCATCATCACCTGGCTTGGCCTGGCCAAGGCCGGGGCCTGCATCGCCCTCATCAACACTAATCTCGCCGGCGGTCAGCTCAACCACAGCCTCGGCGTCGCCGCGGCCAAGGCCCTGATCATCGACGCCGACTATGCCGAGGCGCTGGCGTCGATCCGCGGTCTGATCGAGACGCTGCCGCCGGTTCACGCCTCGGCCGGGGCGATCCCGGGCGCCGCTGATTTCGATGCCGCCGTCGCCGCCCAGCCGACCGACGAATTGCCGCGCCACAAGCGTCCCGGCCTGATCGCCAAGGACAATCTGTTCTACATCTACACCTCGGGCACCACCGGCAATCCCAAGGCGGCGCAGATCAGCCACTACCGTTTCCTGCAGGCCTGCAACGCCTTCGCCGCCCAGATGGATGCGACGCGCCATGACCGCATGTATTGCGTGCTGCCGCTCTATCATTCGGCGGGCTGCATCATCGCCGTCGGCTCGATGCTCTCGGTCGGCGGCACGGTGATCCTGCGGCGGAAATTCTCCGCCAGCCAGTTCTGGGACGATGTGGTGCGTTACGACGCGACCTGCTTCCAGTATATCGGCGAATTGTGCCGCTATCTCGTGAACACGCCGCCCCATCCCAAGGAGCGCGAGCATCATCTGCGGGTCGCCTGCGGCAACGGCCTGCGGCCGGAGATCTGGCCGACCTTCCAGGAACGCTTCGCCATTCCGCGCATCGTCGAATTCTACGCGGCGACCGAAGGCAATGTCGCCCTGATCAACGCCGACGGCAAGGTGGGGGCGATCGGCCGGATTCCCTTCTATCTGGACCGGGTGTTCAACACGAAGATCATCAAGTTCGACGTCGTGACCGAACAGCCCGTGCGCAACGCCGAGGGGTTCTGCATCGAATGCGCGGCCGACGAGCCGGGCGAGACCATCGGCCTCATCCCCCAGGACCCGAAGAAGGCGGTCGGCCGCTTCGAGGGTTACAAGGGCAAGGCCGAGACCGAGAAGAAGATCCTGCGCGATGTCTTCGCCAGGGGCGACATGTGGTTCCGCACCGGCGACCTGATGCGCCGGGACAAGGATGGTTACTTCTACTTCGTCGACCGCATCGGCGACACCTTCCGCTGGAAGGGCGAGAATGTCTCGACCGCCGAGGTGGCCGAAGTGCTTTCCACCTTCCCCGGCGTGCGGGAGGTGAATGTCTTCGGCGTCCAGGTGCCGAAGTGCGACGGCCGCGCCGGCATGGTGTCCATGGTCGCCGCCGACACTCTCGACCTCCCGGCCCTCGATGCCTATATCGCGAAGAACCTGCCGGCCTATGCCCAGCCCTATTTTCTGCGCCTGCAGGGCGAGATCGAGATCACCGGCACCTTCAAGCACCGCAAGGTCGATCTGGTTAAGGAAGGCTTCGATCCGGGCAGGGTGGCCGATCCCCTCTATATCCGGCATCCGGATCTGGGCGGCATCACCGCCCTGACCCCGACGGTTCATGCCGACATCGAGGCCGGTCGATTGAGGTTCTGACCAGCGCAGTTAAAAACGAAATTGCAAGTCATTCGCAAAGACGCTACAAACGGGCGGTAACACATCGGCCGGCGTTTCGGCCGGGCGGTATCCGGGCAGGGAGGCTGGCCGGAAGCCGCGTTGTCCCTCGTTTCGGTCGCCCGTCTCGTCGAAGGAATGACGTCCATGTCGATTTCGCTGCGCCAGATCCGCTATCTCGTCGCCGTCGCCGACCACCAGAGTTTCCGCAAGGCGGCGACGGCGCTGAACGTCAGTCAGCCGGCGATGACCGCCCAGATCCAGTTGCTCGAGCAGTCGCTCGACGGGCTCGTGCTGACCCGCTCGCGCCGGGGCGTCACGCCAACGGCGCTGGGCGAGGCGGTGATCGCCAAGTCCCGCGGTATCCTGGCCGAGGTTGAAGGCCTGCGGGCCCTCGGCGCCGCCGCCGCTGCCCGGCCGCTGCGCCTTGGCGTCATTCCGACCATCGCGCCCTATCTGGGGCCCGACGTCGTCGACCTCGGCGTTTCCTATGCCGCCGAGGGGCTGGAACTGATCGAAGGGCGGACGGGCGAGCTTGTCGCCGCGTTGCGCGCCGGCACGCTCGACGCCGCGCTCCTCGCCCTGCCGCAGATCGGCGTGCTGGGCCGCGATCTCGAAACCGCGGTGGCCTTCGCCGAGCCGTTCCTGGCCCTGCTGCCCCAGGCCGACCCGCTGGCGGCTTTGGCCGAGGTCTCGGTCGAGGCGCTCGCGGATCGTCCCCTCCTGCTGCTCGAGGAGGGGCATTGCCTCGCCGATCAGGCGCTCAGCCTTTGCGATGACGGTCAGCTCCGGGCGCCGATGCGGGCATCGTCCCTGTCCACCCTGGCGCGGCTCGTCGGGCGGGGCAGGGGGGTGACCCTGCTGCCGGCCATGGCCGTCGCCGTCGAGAGCCATCTGGGTGACGGCACCGTCGTTCGCCGCCTGCCCGAGCCGGCGCCGGGCCGCACCATCGGCATCGTCTGGCGCAAGGGCGCCACTGGCGAGCGCTGCTGGCGCCGCCTGGCCCAGGGGCTCGCGCGGTTGAAGCCCGAGGTCGAAACGGGCTTCGTCTCCGGCCTGCCGATGGCGGCGGAGTAAGTCTCAAGGC
>JAOZVS010000116.1 GCA_025869435.1 Zavarzinia sp. | reverse complement strand
GGGAAGGTTAGGGTGGCATAATACACATTGATAAAATGTTATTAAATATATTGACGTAATCGAAGTTGTGAATAAATCATATGGCCAAGTATTTTCATGTAAATAACGGTCTGGAGCCGCAGAATGTCCTCCCGCCTTTCCCGCCGTGGCCTGCTCGGGGCCGCTTCCCTGCTCACCCTCGGCCTCGCCGCCGGCTTGCCGCCGCGCGCCGCCCGGGCCGAAGACAAGGTGCTGCGCATCGGCGTGCAGAAATACGGCTCCCTCGTCCTCCTGAAGGGCAAGGGCTCGCTCGATGCCGCGCTGGCGCCTCTCGGCTTCAAAGTGACCTGGACCGAATTCCCCGCCGGCCCGCAGCTGCTCGAGGCGCTGAATGTCGGCGTGGTCGACTTCGGCACCACCGGCGAAGCGCCGCCCATCTTCGCCCAGGCGGCGGGCGCCCCGCTGCTCTATGTCGGGCATGAGCCGCCGGCCCCCCGGGGTGAGGCGATCATCGTGCCGAAGGACAGCACGATCGCGACCATCGCCGACCTCAAGGGCAAGCGTGTCGCCCTCAACAAGGGCTCCAACGTCCATTATCTCCTGGTGAAGGCGCTGGCCGCCGCCGGGGTCGACTACAAGGACATCACGCCGGTGTTCCTGCCGCCGGCCGATGCCCGCGCCGCCTTCGAGAAGGGCGCGGTCGACGCCTGGGCGATCTGGGATCCGTTCCTCGCCGCCGCGCAGGCTGCGACCGGCGCCCGCACCCTCGTGGATGGCACCGGCCTCGTCGCCAATCACCAGTTCTATCTGGCCGAACAGAAATTCGCCGCGGCCAACCCGCAGGTGATCGACATCGTGCTGAAGGGCCTCCACGACATCGGCGAAGAGGTGAAGGCCGATCCGGCCGCCGCGGCCAAGCTGCTGACCGCCAGCGTCGGCATCCCGGCGCCGATCCTGACCGAGGCGATCTCGCGTCAGGCCTTCGGGGTCAAGGCCCTGTCGCCGGAGGTGATCGCCGAACAGCAGCGCATCGCCGACACCTTCTTCGGCCTCGGCCTCATCCCCAAGGCGATCTCCATCGCCGACGTCGTCCGCAAGGTCGCGTCGTGAGCAGCGGGCGGCGATCGCGCGGCGGCCGGGTCCTGCGCCGGCTGGGCGGCGCGGCCGCCGCCTGGACCCTGCCCGTCGTGCTGCTGATCCTGTGGGAAGCGGCGGCCCGCACGGGTCTCATCGAAGCCCGCACCCTGCCGGCGCCGAGTTCGGTCGCGGTCGCCTTGCTCGCCAGCATCGAGGACGGCAGCCTGCCGGCCCATGCCCTGATCAGCACGCAGCGGGCGCTGAAGGGGCTTTTCATCGGCGGCGGCATCGGCCTCGTCCTCGGCGTGCTGACCGGGGCCTTCCCGATCGCCGAGAGGTTCCTCGATTCCTCGGTCCAGATGCTGCGCAACGTGCCGCATCTCGCCATCATCCCCATGGTCATCCTGTGGTTCGGCATCGACGAGGAGGCGAAAATCTTCCTCGTCGCCATCGGCGTGATGTTTCCAATCTATCTCAACACGTTCCACGGCATCCGCACCGTCGATCGCGGCCTCGTCGAGATGGGCCGGGTCTACGGCCTGTCGCCGGTCGAGCTGTACTTACGCATCATCCTGCCCGGTGCCCTGCCCTCGATCCTGGTCGGCCTGCGGTACGCCCTTGGTATCATGTGGCTGACCCTGATCGTGGCCGAGACCATCTCGGCTTCGTCCGGCATCGGTTACATGACGATGAACGCCCGCGAATTCCTGCAGACCGATGTCGTGATCCTCGGCGTCGTCGTCTATGCCCTGCTGGGCAAGCTGGCCGATATCGCCACCCGCCTCGTCGAGCAATGGGCGCTGGCCTGGCATCCGGCCTATGCGGTGAAGGAGAATGTCCGGTGACCACGATCCTCAACCGTCTCGAGCGCAGCGTGATCGACGACATCCCGTCGCGCCCGGTAACCCGGCCGGTGCCGGCCCCGGCGACGATCCCCGCGCGCGGCCTCGACATTTCCCTGTCCGGGGTCGCCAAATCCTTCGGCGAACACAAGGTGCTGGCCGACCTCGACCTGCATATCCCCGCCGGCCAGTTCGTCGCCGTCGTCGGCCGCTCGGGCGGCGGCAAGACCACGCTGATGCGGCTGATCGCCGGGCTGGAGTCGCCCAGCACCGGCCGCCTTCGCCTCGGCGAGCGGGATGTCGCCGGGTTGCAGCCCGATGTCCGCCTGATGTTCCAGGATGCCCGCCTGCTGCCGTGGAAACGGGTGATCGACAATGTCGGTATCGCCCGGGGCCTCGGCTGGCGCGACAAGGCCGAGGCGGCGCTGGCCGACGTCGGCCTGGCCGCGCGGGCGCGGGACTGGCCGGCGGTGCTTTCGGGCGGCCAGCGGCAGCGCGTCGCCCTTGCCCGCGCGCTGGTCTCCCATCCCGGCGTCCTCCTGCTGGACGAGCCCTTCGGCGCCCTCGACGCTCTCACGAGGGCCGAGATGCACGCGCTGATGCTGCGCATCTGGCAGGCCCGGGGCTTCACCGCCGTGCTGATCACCCATGACGTCGGCGAGGCGATCGCCCTCGCCGACCGGGTGCTGGTGCTGCGCGAAGGGGCGCTGGCCCTCGATGTCGAAGTGCCCCGCCAGCGGCCGCGCGGCCATGGCGATGCCCAATTGGCGCAGCTCGAAGCGCGTATTCTCGCGGCGGTCTGACGCCGCTTCCCGTTTCCTCCCCGCCTTCGCCGGCCCACTGACAAGGTGCGGCCGGCTTTTTTTTGCTCATGCGCCGGGTGCTTGACATTTTATTCCGAGCAAATACTCTGTTTAGAATAATTACTCGGAACAACGGCGGCGCCCGCGACCGCCCGGGAGAGGGGACAAGATCCATGTTGCGCTACAGCCAGTTTTTCCTGTGCTATCCGGTGCTGGCGGCGACCGCCGCCGGCCTGTTCCTCGGCGGACCCTTCGTCTGGACCGGCCTCGTCCTCACCCTCCTGCTGGGCGGCGCGGCCGACTATCTGTTCGGCGCCGACACCAGCGAGCCGGAATATGGCCAGACCTGGATCCTCGACATCCTGCTCTATGGCGTCCTGCCGATGATCGGGCTGATGCTGCTCGGCCTTGCCTGGTTCATCGCCGGGGCGGACGCGGATCTGCTGGGCCTCGGCGCGCTGGCGCAGGCGCTGACCGGTTACGACGTCCTGGCGGCGCGGGCCGAGGCGGGCGTGCTGACCCACGTCGGCGCGGTGATTTCCGTCGGCACCATGCTGGGCGTCGCCGGCATCAATGTCGGCCACGAGCTGACCCATCGCACCTGGGATCCGCTGTCGATGGTCTTCGGCCGCTGGATGCTGGCCGCCGCCTATGACGCCAGCTTCGGCATCGAGCATGTCTATGGCCACCACAAGAATATCGCGACCTACGACGATCCCGCGACCTCGCGCCGGGGCGAGACGCTCTATGCCTTCGTCTTCCGCTCGGCCTGGGGCCAGTATCGCAACGAGTTCCTGCTGGAGCGGGATCGCCTGTCGCGCCGGGGCCTGCCCTGGATCCATCCGGCCAACCGTTTCCTGCGCGGCCTCGCCATGCAGGCGGCGATCACGCTGGCCTTCCTGCTGGCCACCGGCCCCCTCGGCGCCGTGACCTATGCGGTTGCCGCCCTCATCGGCAAGAGCTGGCTCGAATATGTGAATTACATCGAGCATTTCGGCATCGTCCGCGTGCCCGGCACCCTCGTGCGGCCGGATCATTCGTGGAATTCCAACCACGCGGTCTCGTCCAAGATCCTGTTCAACCTGACCCGCCATTCCGACCACCACGCCCATGGCGACAAGCCGTTCTGGGAGCTGAAACCCTACGCGCACGCGCCGACCATGCCCTTCGGCTATGTCGTGATGATCCTGATCGCCTTCGTGCCCCCCCTGTGGTTCCGGGTGATGGAGCCGAAGCTGCGCCACTGGGAAAGCAAGCACGCGACCCCGGCCGAGCGGGCGCTGCTCGCCGGCCCGCGCCGCCGCGAAACCCTGGTCGCGGCCGAGTAAGCGGAAGAGGAGGAGGTGCCGCCATGCTGTCCCGCCTGTTCGGTCGCAAGGCGGCCGCCACCATCACCATTCCCGCCGCCGGCCGCAGCCTCGAGGCGGAAAGCGGCGCCACCATCCTGGCGACGGCGCTGAAGGCCGGCATCGCCTATCCGTCCAACTGCCGGGTCGGCAGTTGCGGCGAATGCCGCAGCCGGCTGGTCGAGGGCAAGGTGAAGGCCCTGACCGACTTCTCCTACACGCTCTCGGCCGAAGACCTGGCGGCGGGCTGCATCCTCGCCTGCCAGGCGGTGCCGAAAGGGCCGGTGGTGGTCGAGCCGGTGCTGCCCCTGCGCGATCTCTCTGGCGATGAACGGGCGGCCGCAGGCCTGCCCGCCCGCATCCTCGAGGTCACGGCCCTGACCGCCGACATCCGCCGCGTCGTGCTGGAACTCGACGCGCCCCTGCCGTTCAGCCCCGGCCAATATGCCGCCTGGACCGTGCCGGGCATCGCCGCCGGGCGGGCCTATTCCTTCGCCGCCGCCCCGCGCGCGGGCGAGACCCGCATCCCCTTCACCATCCGCCATGTTCCCGGCGGCGCCCTGACCGACTGGCTCTTCGCCGCCGACCGCCGGGGCGAGACGGTGCTGCTCGATGGACCCTTCGGCCAGTTCGGCCTGAAGCCGGGGGCGGGGGCGGCGCTGCTGATCGCCGGGGGCTCGGGCCTCGGGCCCGTGCTGTCGCTGCTCGAGGCGATGGCGGCGGCGGGGGAACGGCGGCCTCTGACGGTGCTGTTCGGCGCGAGGACGGCGGCCGATCTCTATGATCTCGACCGGCTGGCGGATCTGGCCCGGACTCTCGCCCTCGAGGTCCGGCCGGTGCTCTCGGCCGAGCCCCCGGACGGCGCCTGGGGCGGGGAGCGCGGCCTGGTCACCGATCCGCTGGCGACCATCGCCCTGCCCGAGACGGCGGCCCTGTGCGGCCCGCCGGCCATGATCGACGCCGCCGTCGCCGTCCTGACCGCGCGCGGCCTGCCGGCTTCGGCGATCAGCTTCGACAAATTCGCCGATGCGCGCGACGGGCTTGCCCGTACCGCCGCCTGATGGGCTAGGGTCGCTGGGGAATCACCTCTTGAGGATTCGCACCATGACCACGGCCCGCGGCCCGTCCCGGCCCCGCCAGCGGCGCTCGGACATCACCCGGGATCGGGTGGCCAATGTCGCCCTCGACCTGTTCAACGCGCATGGCTATACGCCGGTCACGACCAACGCGATCGCCGAAGCCTGTGGTATTTCCACCGGCAGCCTCTATTATCATTTCCGTCACCGCGAGGATGTCCTCTGGTATCTGTTCCAGCGGGTGGAGGCGCGGGTAAGGCCCCTGTTCGTCGAGCCGCCCTTCGCCGAGACGGGGCTTGCCCTCATGCGTCGGCAGTTGGCTGCCATCGCCGATCTTCTGTGCGAATATCGCTTCTTCTTTCCCGATCAGACGGCGATCCTGCGCCGGGACGAGCGGGTGGCCGAAGCCTTCACGCGCCTTCAGGCCGATGTCGTCGAGGCCATCGCCCGCCAGCTCGGCGATTTTCTGCGGCCCGCGTTGCAGGGAGGCCGGCGGGTGGCGCCGGACACGGCGGAACTGGCACGGGCGATCTGGCTGATGGTCACGAGCTGGATCACCTTTCTCGTGTCCCGGGGCGAGATGGTGGATGCGCAGGCCGTCGCCCGGGTGGTGCCGGTGGTCGTCGCGATCCTCGATCCGTTCATCCCGGCATGACGGCCATGCCCTCATGGCGGCGGCGGGCGAGATTCAGCGTTGAGCCGCGGCCAATGAGTCTTTAAAGAAGGGCGCAAGCTAGGCGGCGGGCGGTATCGCAACGTGCCCGCCCCCTCACCGGAGTACACTTTCGATGTTTTCGAAGATGCTCGGCATTTTGTCCGCCGACATGGCTATCGATCTTGGTACCGCCAACACGCTCGTCTATGTGAAGGGCCGCGGCATCGTTCTGAACGAGCCGTCCGTCGTCGCCATGGTCAGCAACCGCGGCAAGAAACAGGTTCTCGCGGTCGGCGACGAAGCCAAGATGATGCTGGGGCGGACCCCGGGCAACATCGAGGCGATCCGCCCCCTTCGCGATGGCGTCATCGCCGACTTCGAAGTCGCGGAAGAAATGATCAAGCATTTCATCCGCAAGGTTCACAACCGCCGTTCCTTCGCGTCGCCGCAGATCGTCGTCTGCGTGCCGTCGGGCTCGACCGCGGTGGAGCGCCGCGCGATCCAGGAATCGGCGGAAAGCGCCGGTGCCCGCCGCGTCTTCCTGATCGAGGAACCGATGGCGGCCGCGATCGGCGCCAATCTGCCGGTGACCGAGCCGACGGGCAGCATGGTCGTCGACATCGGCGGTGGCACCACGGAAGTCGCGGTGCTCTCGCTCGGCGGCATCGTCTATTCGCGCTCGGTCCGCGTCGGCGGCGACAAGATGGACGAGGCGATCATC
>JAOZVS010000115.1 GCA_025869435.1 Zavarzinia sp. | reverse complement strand
CCGTCGATCCGCAGCTATATCCGCGACACCGCCCGCGAATATGGCATCGAGAACAAGATCACCTTCGGCTTTCGCACCAAAAGCGTCGACTGGTCGTCCACCGAGGGCTGCTGGACCGTGACCGGCACCGACGAGGCGACGGGCGAAACGCTCCGCCGCAAGGCCCGCTTCGTCATCGGCGCCACCGGCTACTACAATTACGACACCGGCTTCCAGCCCGATTTCCCCGGCCTCGATACATTCAAGGGCCAGGTGATCCATCCGCAGAAATGGCCGGAAGGTCTCGACTACAAGGGCAAGCGCGTCGTCGTCATCGGCAGTGGCGCGACCGCCGTCACCCTCGTCCCGGCCATGGCGGGCGACGCCGCCCATGTCACCATGCTGCAGCGCTCGCCGAGCTATATCTTCTCGGTGCCGGCGCTCGACAAGCTCTCGGGCTTCCTCAAGACCTTCCTGCCGGAAGCCTGGGTCTATGGTCTGGCGCGCCGCCGCAACATCACGGTGCAGCGCTGGCTCTATATCGCCGCGCGGCGCTGGCCGAACCTCGTCCGGCGCTGGCTGCTGTCGAACGTGCGGAAAGCCGTTGGCCCCGATTTCGACATGAGCCATTTCACCCCGACCTACAACCCCTGGGACGAGCGCCTGTGCGCCGTGCCCAACGCCGATCTGTTCGCCGCGCTGAAATCGGGCGAGGCTTCCGTGGTCACCGACCAGATCGAGAGTTTCACCGAAACCGGCATCCGCCTGAAATCCGGCAAGCTCCTTGAAGCCGACATCGTCGTCTCGGCGACCGGGCTCAATGTCCAGATGCTGGGTGGCACCACGGTCTCGCTGAACGGCCAGCCGCGCTCGGTCGCCAGCTCGATGATGTACAAGGGCGTCCTCGTGCAGGACATGCCGAATTTCGCCTGCATCTTCGGCTATATCAACGCGCCCTGGACGCTGAAGGCAGACATCGCCTCGAGCTATGTCTGCCGGCTGCTGAACCACATGGACCGCAACGGCATCAAGGTGGCGACGCCGCGCGACCTCGAGGGCAGCGCCCTCGACGATACGATCATGGGCGGCCTGTCGTCCGGCTATGTCCGCCGGGCCAGGGACACCCTGCCGCGCCAGGGCCGCAAGCTGCCTTGGGCCGTGCTGCACGACTACAAGCGCGACAAGGTCATGCTGCTGAACGACGCGATCGACGACGGCCATCTCGAATTCGCCAAGGGCTGAACGTCGGGGGGCGCGGCCACGGCCGCGCCCCCTGCCCTCAGGCGCGGCCGGGCAGCAGGCCCTTGAACTTGGCGATGATGCCGATCATCACCTCGTCCGCGCCGCCGCCGATCGAGGTCAGGCGGCCATCGCGATAGCGGCGCGAGACCATGGTCTCGTCCATATAGCCCATGCCGCCCCAATATTGCAGGCAGCTGTCGTTCACCTCGCGCGTCAGACGCGCTGCCTTCAGCTTGGCCATGGAGGCAAGGACGGTGCAGTCGCCGCCCTTCACATGAATGTCGACCGCGCGCCAGGTCAGGGCGCGCAGGGCTTCCACTTCCGTCATCAGCTCGATCAGGCGGAAATGGACCACCTGATTGTCGAGGATCGACTTGCCGAAGGCCTTGCGGTTGCGGGTGTATTCGATCGTCTCCTCGATCGTGCAGTCGCAGCCGCCGATCGACGACAGGGCGCCGTAGAGCCGTTCCTCCTGGAATTGCAGCATCTGGTAGACGAAGCCCATGCCCGGCTCGCCGATGATGTTGCGCTTGGGCACCCGCACATCGTCGAAGAACAGCTCGGCCGTATCCGAGGCATGCATGCCCATCTTCTTCAGCTTGCGGGCGACGGTGACGCCCTTGGCCCGATTACCCTTGTCGTCCTTCAGGGGCACCATGATCAGGGATTTGTTCTGGTGCTTCTGGCCGTCGGACGTATTGGCCAGCATGCACATCCAGTCGGCCTGGGTGCCATTGGTGATGAAGATCTTCGAGCCGTTGATGACGAGATCACCGCCATCCGGCACCGCCTTGGTGCGAATGGCGGCGACGTCGGAACCGGCATGGGCTTCGGTCACGCCGATACAGGCGACCGCCTCGCCCGCGATGGCCGGGGCCAGGAACTCGCGGCGCAATTCGTCCGAGCCGAAACGGGCGAGCGCGGGTGTCGCCATATCCGTCTGCACGCCGATCGCCATGGCGATGCCGCCGGAACGCACCCGGCTGAATTCCTCTGCCGCGACCGCCGCATAGGAATAGTCGAGGCCCATGCCGCCGAATTCCTCGGGCTTGTTGATGCCGAGCAGACCGAGCGCGCCCATCTTGCCGAAGAGTTCCCGGCCCGGGAAAATCCGCGCCTCTTCCCAGGCGTCGCACCGGGGGTTGATCTCTTCCTCGACGAAGCGGCGGATGGTGCGGCGCAATTCCTCGTGCTGGCTGGTCAATTCCATGGCTCTCTCCCGATTTTATAGTTCGTGACACGAACTATTTGGCGGAAGCGCCGGGGAGTCAAGCGATGAGGTCGCCGACCTGTTCGAGGGAGGCGAGATCGCGGCGGGCATCGATCAGATAGGCGAGTTCGGTCGCCGCGCCCAGGATGTCGTCGGCCTTCTCGCCCATCAGGTCCTCGAGCTTGCGGGCGAGCGCCGCCTCGAAGGCACCGTGGCGGGCGAGGCCTTCCTCGGTCAGGCGAAGGCGAATGCCGCGGGCGTCCACGGGATCGGGCTCGCGGGTGATCAACCCGCGCTTTTCCATCTCGGCGATCAGGGCGGAGGCGGTGGGCTTGCCGATCGCGGCCTGCAGCGCGAGGTCGCCGGCCCGTTTCGGCCCCCGCTTCAGGAACAGCAGGAAACGGTATTGCGGCACGGTGATTTCCGCTTCCCGCGCCACCAGCTCGAAATCCCGAAACAGCACGACGATCGCCCGCGCCAGCAGAATCGCCCGCCTGTCCACCATGTCTTCCCTCTCCGCGTCTTTGCCGCCCGGCCCGATTGTAGCGGGCACGGAGCGGAGCGGACAAAGAAAACCCTTCGCCGAGGGGTCCGGGCGAAGGGTTGGGTCAAGGACCAGTGATCAGAGAGGAAACGAAGAAGCCCGAGGGGATGTTTCAGGGCCTTCCGATCCTGACAATGCGCGCAAAACGTGAATAAAACGTAAGCGGTTTGCCTTGACCGCCGCCCCTTCCGCTTGCAACCCTTGCCGCCGCAGCAATCTCACAAAAACGACAAGACAGTGCTGCGTAAGGGGAGAATGGTATGAGCAGCTTGGACCAGCCGGTGGGCATCACCGCGTCCAGAACGGGCGTGGCGTCATCAACGGCAAAGCCGGTTTCCATCGGCACGCTCTTCGCCTTCGCGGCCCCTGCCCTCGGGCTTTATGCGGTCGGTCTTCCCGTCGCCGTCTATCTGCCGCCCTTCTATGCCGATGATCTCGGCCTTGGCCTGACCGTGGTCGGGCAGATCTTCATGCTGTGCCGCCTGTTCGATCTCGCGGCCGACCTCGGGCTCGGCGCCATCAGCGACCGGGTGCGCAGCCGCTTCGGCCGACGCCGCTCGATGCTGGTCCTCGCCGTGCCGCTCATGGGCCTTGGCGCCTGGCAGATGTTCATGCCGCCCGAGGGGGTCGGGCCGCTCTATGTCCTGTGCTGGCTGGTCGTCATGTATGCCGGCTATGCCCTCGGGGTCATCAGCCACATGTCCTGGGGCGCCGAACTGTCGCCCGACTATCACCAGCGCAGCCGCATCCAGGGCTGGCGCGAGATGGCCGGCATCGTCGGCATGGTTTCGCTGCTGGCGCTGCCCGCGATCCTCGAACAGATCCAGGGCGGCACGAAGGCCGACCATATCGCCGCCATGGGCTGGTTCATCATGGCGATCTTCCCGATCGGCGTCCTGTGGTGCGTGTTCAAGGTGCCCGACCCGTCCACCGCCACGGCCGGGCCGTCCGGCCATCCGGGCCTGCGCGAGACTTTCATGACCATCGCCCGCAACCGCCTGGTCCGCCGCATCCTGCTGGCCGACCTGCTCGCGGGCGTGCCGCCGGCGGTGACGGGCGCGCTCTTCGTCTTCATGGTCGAATCCATCGCCCGCACGCCGGGCATCACGGCGACCCTGCTGCTGGGCTATTTCGTCGCCGGCATCGTCGGCATTCCGGGCTGGATGGCGATTTCCTACCGCCTCGGCAAGCACCGCGCCTTCGCCCTCGGCGCCCTGTGGAACTGCACCTTCGCCCTCAGCTTCCTCCTGATCGAGCCCGGCGATTCGACGGCGCTGACCGTGATCACCCTGCTGTACGGCCTAGGCTACGCCTCGGGCACCTTCCTCCTGAAGGCGATCATGGCCGATGTCGCGGACGAGGACGAGATGCGCACCGGGCACAACCGCACCGGCCTGTTCTTCGGCGTGCTGACCATGACCAACAAGGTCGGCTTCGCCCTCGCCGTCGGCGTGACCTATCCCCTGCTGGCCTATTTCGGCTTTTCCCCGGCGGCGGCGGCGAGCGCGGCACCGGGCCAGCCGATCGAAGGCACCGGCGCCCTGATCGCGCTTTACGTCTTCCTGCCCTTCGCCATGAATCTCGGCGCGGCGGCGATCATGGCGCGCTTCCCGCTCGATGCGCCGCGACTGGCCGAGGTGCACCGCGTGCTTTCCGAGCGGCGGTCCGCCGAATAAGCCCGGCGATCTCGACGAAGGCGGCGATCAGTACGGCCCAGAGCGCGGGCCGCAGGCCGAATTCGATATCGAGATTGGCCGCCAGCACTCGCAAGGGATCGATCCCGCGCAGGGCGAAGAAAAACCCCGCCTCCGCCAGCGCGGCCCCCAGGCCGGCGATGGCGACAAGGGCGGGGATCGCCAGCGGTGCCGACCAGCGCCGCCGCGCCAGCGCCCAGAGATAGAGGCCGGCGGCGATCGTCGCCTCCGCCGGGTCGGCCTTCGACTGCATGAAGAAATGGACGAGGGCGAGAAGACCGAGGCCATAGGTGATCCGGTGCAGCTGGCGCCAGCGCGTCGCCCCCAGCCGCCGCACCATGCCATCGGTCGAGGTCGCCGCCAGCAGGCAGAGGCCGATCAGGGCCAGGAAGCCGATGGTCAGATAGAAGCGCCCGGTGATCTCGCGGGCGATGGCGAGCGGATCGAAAGCCTGATCGCCGACGAACAGCAGGAAATGCGCCGCGATATAGGCGAAGGCCCCCAGCCCCAGCATCCGCCGCAACAGGACGAGTTCCGGCAGGGCGAGGCCCGTCCGCAGCGGCGTCAGGCACAGGGACAGCAGCAGGAAACGCATCCCCCACAAGCCGGTCAGATGGATGACGGCATTGAGCGGGCGCGGCATGAGGTCGCCGGCCGCCCATGACCCGGTGATGAAGACCGCGGGCACGAACAGGCCGACGAAGGCGCCCAGTTTCAGCCAGGACAGCCGCCCCCGCCGGTCTTGCCAGGGAAAAGCCAGGGGTTTCGCGCGGGATGATACGGTCATCGTCATGGCTGAACATTCGTTTCGCGATGCGGCGAAGTTACGGCGGGCCATTGCCTTTTGCCCGGGCAGGGTCTAATCGACTCCATCATGTCCGACATCGCCGCCTCCCCTTCACCGCTTCGTGTCGCCGTCATCGGCTGTGGCATGATGGGCCGCAATCATCTTCGCTGCTACGCCCGCCTGCCGGGTGTCGAGATCGTCGGCGCCGTCGACCCCAGCGAGGTCAACCGGGCCGAGGCGACCAAGATCTTCGGCGTGACCACCTTCGAGACCTTCGACCGCCTGCCCAAGGTCGACGCGGTCTCGATCGTCACCCCCTCGGTCACCCACGCGGGCCTCGCCGATCATCTGATCCGCCGCGGCATCCACTGCATGATCGAGAAGCCGCTGGCGCTGTCGGCCGAGGAAGGCACGCGCATCGCGGCCCTCGGCAAGGCGGCGGGCGTCACCCTCGCCGTCGGCCATCTGGAGCGGTTCAATCCGGCGGTCGTCGCCCTGAAATCCATCCTGCCCGAGCTTGGCCCCCTGCACGCCATCACCGCCCGCCGCCTGGCCAAGGCCGGCCGCATCACGGATGTCGACGTGATCGACGACCTGATGGTGCATGACATCGATGTCGTCCTCGACCTCCTCGGCCGGCCCGAGGCGGTCAAGGCGCAGGTCGACGGTCTGCGCGGCGCCGACGTCCCCGGTTTCGACTATGCGACTGCCCTCGTCGGCTTTCCGGGCGGCATCCTGGCCGCGATCAGCGCCAGCCGCATGACCCCGATCCGCATCCGCACCCTCGAAGTGCTGGGCACCGAGGCCGGCGCCGTCGCCGACTATATCGCCCAGACCCTGGTGATCCGCCGCCCGGGCGAAGGCGGCAGCGTGGTCGAGACGCCGGTCCCGGTCGAGCGACGCGAGCCCCTGCTCGACGAACTCGCCGATTTCCTCGACGCCATCCGCAACAAGCGCCCGCCCCGCGTCACCCCCGATCAGGCAGTCCAGACCCTCGCCCTCGCCGAGCGGCTGAAGGCAGCGCGGGACCGCTGAGCGGTTATCTCCCCGCCGAAAGCGCCCTTGACGGGTCGAGG
>JAOZVS010000114.1 GCA_025869435.1 Zavarzinia sp. | reverse complement strand
GTCGGCTTCGGTCATGGCAAGGCGCGTGAAGTGCCGGAAGCCATCCGCAAGGCGACGGAAGCGGCCAAGCGCAAGCTGATCCGCGTCCACCTGCGTGAAGGCCGCACCCTGCATCACGACATCGAGGGCCGTCATGGCGCCGGTCGCGTGGTGCTTCGCGCGGCGCCTCCGGGCACCGGCATCATCGCCGGCGGCCCGATGCGCGCGGTCTTCGAGACCCTGGGCGTTCATGACGTCGTCACCAAGTCGCTGGGGTCGTCGAACCCGCACAACATGGTGCGCGCCACGTTCAACGCCCTGCAGAACAGCCTGTCGCCCCGTTCGGTGGCGGCGAAGCGCGGCAAGCGCGTTGGCGATCTCGTCGGTCAGGGCCGCAAGGCCGAAGCCGACGTGGCCGACGTCCAGGCGGAGTAATCCCGTATGAGCGCGAAAGTTAAGCTGACCCAGGTGCGCAGCCCGGCTCGGCGCCCCAAGGACCAGGAAGCGACGCTTGTCGGTCTTGGCCTGAACAAGCTGCACCGTGTCAGCGTGATCGAGGACACTCCCTCGACCCGCGGCATGATCGAGAAGGTCAAACACCTCGTGAAGGTCGAGTCGGCTGAATAAGCCGGTTCGAAACCACGCGTAGCGTGAGGATGTCGAAATGAAACTGACTGAAATCGCCGACAATGCCGGTTCCCGCCCGTCGCGCATGCGCGTCGGTCGCGGTATCGGCTCGGGTAAGGGCAAGACGTCGGGTCGCGGCGTGAAGGGCCAGAAGGCGCGCTCCGGCGTTGCCGTGAAGGGCTTCGAAGGCGGCCAGATGCCGATCCATCGCAGGTTGCCGAAGGGCGGGTTCAAGAACCTGTTCCGCACGGCCTACCTGCCGGTCAATCTCGGCAAGATCCAGGCGGCGGTTGAAGCCGGCCGGATCGCCGCCGGCGCCAGCGTCAACGCGGCCATCCTGGCCGAGACCGGTGTGCTGGGCCTGCGTCGGGGCTTCCCCGTGCGCCTGCTGGGCGATGGCGAGATCAAGGTGGCGCTGACCATCGAAGTCGACGCCGCGTCCGACACGGCCATCGCCGCGGTGGAAGCCGCCGGTGGCAAGGTCGTGATCATTCCGAAGCGCGTCGTCGCGCGGAAGGAAGGCAAGAAGGCCGAGCGTCGCAAGACGCAGATCGCGAAGCGCGAAGCCCGCGAAGCGGCCCGCGCCTGACGAGTCTTGTCCGCGCGCCGAAGGGCCTGCGCCAGGGTTGGCGCGGTCCCTCGGCGCGCGGATTTTCGTCCCATTGTGCTTGGGGCGGGGTAGAACAGCCGAGCCCCCGATCCCCTTAGGAGAACTGCGATGGCATCCGCCGCCGAACAGCTCGCAGCGAACCTGTCCTGGAGCTCCTTTTCCAAGGCAACGGAACTCAAGCGCCGGATCTGGTTCACGCTGGGCGCCCTGATCGTCTATCGCCTCGGCACGTACATCCCCATTCCGGGTGTCGATCCCGCGGCCCTCGCGGCCGTGTTCCAGCAGAACCAGGGTGGCATCCTGGGCATGTTCGATGTTTTCGCGGGTGGCGCGCTCGGGCGCATGACCATCTTCGCGCTGAACATCATGCCCTATATCACCGCGTCGATCATCGTCCAGCTGCTGACGACGATTTCCCCGACCATGGAAGCCTTGAAAAAGGAAGGCGAATCGGGGCGCAAGCGGCTGAACCAGTACACGCGCTACGGCACGGTGGGCCTCGCCCTGGTGCAGGCCTACGGCATCGCCGTCGGTCTCGAGAGCATGTCGGCCGGGAACCAGGGCGCGGTCATCGATCCGGGCATGGCCTTCCGCATCCAGGCGGTGATCACCCTCACCGGGGGCACCGTGTTCCTGATGTGGCTGGGTGAGCAGATCACCTCGCGCGGCGTCGGCAACGGTATTTCGCTGATCATTTTCGCCGGTATCGTCGCCGCCCTGCCCAGCGCGCTGATCAAGACCCTGGAACTCGGCCGCACCGGCGCCATTTCGGCCTTCGTGATCATCGCGATCCTGTTGCTGGTCGTCGTCGTCGTCGCCTTCATCGTCTTCTTCGAGCGGGCGCAGCGCCGGGTGCTGGTGCAATATCCCAAGCGCCAGATCGGCAACAAGGTGTTCGGCGGCGAGTCGTCGCACATGCCCCTGAAGCTGAACACGGCCGGCGTCATTCCGCCGATCTTCGCCTCCTCGCTGCTGCTGCTGCCGGTGACGGTCGCCAATTTCGCCGGGACGGGCGGCCCCGAATGGCTGCAGACCATCACCCGACTTTTGGCGCATGGCCAACCGCTCTATATGGCGCTTTATATAGCGGGGATTGTCTTCTTCTGCTTCTTCTATACCGCGATCGTCTTCAACCCGACGGAAACGGCCGAGAATTTGCGGAAGAATGGCGGTTTCATTCCAGGGATCAAGCCGGGCGCGCGCACGTCCGAATATCTGGACCATATCCTGACGCGGCTGACGGTGGTGGGGGCCGCCTATCTTTCGGCGGTCTGTATCCTGCCGGAGATTCTCATCACCCAATATTCGGTGCCGTTCTATTTCGGCGGCACTTCGCTCCTGATCGTGGTGAGCGTGACCATGGATACGGTCGCCCAGATCCAGAGCCACCTTCTTGCGCACCAGTATGAGGGCCTGATCCGCAAGTCGAAACTGAAGGGCAGGGGTAAATGAATCTCATTCTTCTGGGGCCGCCGGGCGCGGGCAAGGGCACGCAGGCACAGCGTCTCGAACGGGCCCACGGCCTGGTGCAGCTTTCGACCGGTGACATGCTGCGGGCGGCCGTCGCCGCCGGCAGCGAGGTGGGCAAGCGGGCCAAGGCGGTGATGGAGGCCGGCCAGCTGGTTTCCGACGATATCGTCGTCGGTATCATCGCCGACCGCATCGCCCAGGACGACTGCAAGGGTGGTTTCATTCTCGACGGTTTTCCGCGCACGGTCGCCCAGGCCGAGGCTCTGGACACGATGCTGGCCGAGCGGGGCATGAAGCTCGACAAGGTCATCGACATGCAGGTCGATGACGACATCCTGGTGGAGCGGGTTTCGGGCCGCTACACCTGCGCCAAGTGCAACGCCGGCTATCACGACAAGTTTCAGCAGCCGAAGGTCGCGGGTGTCTGCGACATCTGCGGCGGTACGGAATTCAAGCGCCGCGCCGACGACAACGCCGAGACGGTGCGCAGCCGCCTTGGTGCCTTCCATGCCCAGACCGCGCCGCTGTTGCCCTACTACGGCGCCCGCGGCGTGCTGGGCACTGTCGACGGCATGGCGCCGATCGACGAGGTTACCCGTCAAATCGAAGCAGAACTTGGTTTTGCGGCGGCTTGAATGATTGACATGAACCTGCCGACTCATATAATCCGCCCTTCTCGTCGGCAGGGCCAGCTCTGCGGCGCGCATTTTGCTTGCGCAGCCGGTTATCCCCGAGCGGCGAAGGGCATGGCTTTAGTTTCGACGAACAGAACGTCACGAAGAGGTTAGCGGTGGCTCGTATCGCAGGTGTCAACATCCCGACCAACAAGCGGGTCGAGATCGCGTTGACCTACATTCATGGTATCGGTCTTTTCAAGGCCAAGGAAATCGTTGCCAAGGTCGGCATCGCGGACGGCAGGCGCGTCAATCAGCTTTCGGAAGCTGAAGTCTCGCAGATCCGCGAAGTGATCGATCGCGACTACACGGTCGAGGGCGATCTTCGCCGTACCGTCGCCATGAACATCAAGCGGCTGATGGATCTCGGCTGCTATCGCGGTCTGCGCCATCGTCGCGGTCTGCCGGTGCGTGGTCAGCGGACCCATACCAATGCGCGGACCCGCAAGGGCCCGGCCAAGCCGATCGCCGGCAAGAAGAAGTAATTCGGGCGAGGGCGCGCGTCCGCGCCCGACCCCTTTTCGGGACCAGGCCCCCTGACGGGGATCAGTGGACGCGACGCAGCGTTCTTTGGAAGGTAAGTAGAAAATGGCCGTTGAAAAGGCACGGGTGAAGCGCCGCGAGCGCAAGAACATCACCTCGGGCGTGGCGCATGTCAGCGCCAGCTTCAACAACACGATGATCACCATCACCGACGCCCAGGGCAATGCGATTTCCTGGTCCTCGGCCGGCACGATGGGCTTCAAGGGCAGCCGCAAGTCGACTCCCTATGCCGCCCAGGTCGCCGCCGAAGACGCGGGCCGCAAGGCGCAGGAACATGGCGTGCGCATCCTCGAGGTCGAGGTGACCGGTCCGGGTTCGGGCCGCGAGTCGGCGCTGCGGGCTCTTCAGGCCGTCGGTTTCCAGATCACGTCGATCCGCGACGTGACCCCGATCCCGCACAACGGCTGCCGTCCGCCCAAGCGTCGTCGCGTCTGATGTCGTGTGGCCGGCTTTCAGCCGGCCGTGCTTTCCCGGGCCATGGGGCCCCGGGCTCGGACGTGAGTCCCAATATGTCCCGCGCGCAGATGATCCGGTTGAATTGGGCCTGCGCTTTCGGGAAATGAGGATGAGGTCTAGTCGTGATTCAGGATAACTGGAAGAACCTCAAGAAGGCAGACATCGAAGTGACGCCGGGCGATGACGCCCGCCGCTTCGCGACTGTCGTCGCCCAGCCGCTGGAACGCGGCTTCGGGCTGACCCTTGGCAATGCGCTGCGCCGCGTGCTGCTGTCGTCGCTTCAGGGCGCGGCGGTGACCGCCGTGAAGATCGACGGCGTGCTGCATGAGTTCTCGTCGATTCCGGGTGTCCGCGAGGACGTGACCGACATCATCCTGAACATCAAGCAGATCGCCCTGCGGATGCATGTCGAAGGCGCCCGCCGCATGACCCTGAAGGCCCAGGGCCCGGGCGAGGTGACGGCCGGCCAGATCACCGTGCCGTCCGACATCGAGGTGCTGAACCCCGATCTCGTGCTGTGCACGCTCGATGACGGCGCCAAGATCCACATGGAATTCACGGTGCAGAACGGCAAGGGCTATGTCCCGGCCGACCGCAACCGTCCCGAGGATGCGCCGATCGGCCTCATCCCCGTCGATTCGCTCTACAGCCCGGTGCGCAAGGTCGCCTACCGCGTGGAAAACACGCGTGAAGGCCAGAACCTCGAGCTCGACAAGCTGGTGATGCAGGTCGAGACCAATGGCGCGATCGAGCCGGATCGCGCGGTGGCCATCGCCGCCCGCATCCTGCAGGATCAGCTCCAGCGCTTCATCTCCTTCGAGGAGCCGCGCCAGGAAGTGCGCGAGGCCGCCCCGCTGGAGCCGAAGTTCAACCGCAATCTGCTGCGCAAGGTCGACGAACTGGAACTTTCCGTCCGGTCGGCGAATTGCCTGAAGAACGACAACATCGTCTACATCGGCGACCTGATCCAGAAGTCCGAGGCGGAAATGCTCCGTACCCCGAACTTCGGCCGCAAGTCGCTGAACGAGATCAAGGAAGTTCTCGCGCAGATGGGCCTGCATCTCGGCATGGAAGTGCCGGACTGGCCGCCGGAGAATATCGAGGAGCTTGCCAAGCGCCTCGAAGAGAACAATTTCTGAGGCCGGGCTACCGCCCCCTCTTTGGATTAGGAACGGGAGAGTCCCATGCGCCATCGCGTTGCCCGAGTGAAGCTCGGCATGGATGCCTCGCACCGCCGCGCTGTGTTCGCCAACATGGCTGCGTCGTTGCTGAAGCACGAACAGATCACCACCACGCTGCCGCGCGCCCGCGCGCTGCGTCCCTATGTCGAGAAGCTGATCACGCTCGGCAAGAAGGGCGGCCTGCACGCCCGTCGCCAGGCGCTGTCGCAGCTCTATGACGATGTGACCGTCGGCAAGCTGTTCGAGGTCATCGGCCCGCGCTACGCCAATCGCGCCGGTGGCTATACCCGCGTGCTGAAGGCCGGCTTCCGCCGGGGCGACGCCGCTGCCATGGCCGTGATTGAGCTGGTCGATCGCGACGTGACGGCGAAGGGCCTCGACTCGGGCCCGGTGCTGACCGCGGATGACGCCGAGGCGTGATTCCTGTTGCTGCCTCCGGGCAGTTGCGGTGCTAAGACAAAGGGCAGCCCATGGGCTGCCCTTTTTCGTTCAGGGGACAAGATCTTGAACAAGAGACTGCTGAATCCGCTGCCCTATGCCGCCATCGCGTTGCTGGCGCTCGCCCCTCCCGCCCGGGCCGAAGAAACCAGGATGGTGCCGTCCTCGGTCGAGCAGATGCAGCTCAGTTTCTCGCCCGTGGTGAAGAAATCGGTGCCCGCGGTGGTCAATATCTACACCAGCAAGACGGTCGCCGTGCGTAACCCGATGCTGGACGATCCGATGCTCCGTCGCTTCTTCGGCGATCAGGCGCGCGGCATTCCCCGGGAGCGGGTGGAGCGATCGCTCGGCTCCGGCGTCATCGTCGGCAGTGACGGCACGATCGTCACCAACAACCATGTGATTGAGGGCGCGGACCAGATCACCGTCGCGCTTTCCGATGGCCGGGAATTCGAGGCGAAGATGCAGATCGCGGATCCAAGGACCGATCTCGCGATCCTCAAGATCGATCCGGCGGGCGAGACCCTGCCGACCCTCGTCCTCGCCGATTCGGACGCGGTCGAGGTCGGCGATATCGTGCTGGCGAT
>JAOZVS010000112.1 GCA_025869435.1 Zavarzinia sp. | reverse complement strand
GAGCGTGTCCGTGGTCGCGCGGACATCCGCCATCTCGCGCCCGCCGGTATCGCCGACCGCGACGCTGACCACCCGCGTGCCATCCGAGACATGCCACAGGCCGGCCTCGTCGGCGGCGATGCTGGCGGTGGCGATGCCGTCGTCATGGTCGGTCAGGCGGATGTTGCGGCTGCGGCCCGATGGCGCTTCGACATCGACCGGGGGCGGCTGGGGCGACAGGCTGCGGCGCTCGATCGCGATGGTGCCGTCTTGGACATGGGCGCGCAGGTCTTCCTCTTCGAGATCGGGTTCCTGCATCGACCAATGGGCGATCCGGCGCAGCAATTCGGCTTGCGGGCCGCCGCCCTCGAAGCCGCGCTGCCACAGCCAGGCTTCGTCCGAGGCGAGGAGGGCGACGCGGCCCCGTCCCACCCGGTCGAGGATCAGCAGCGGGCGGTTGCCGGCGCCGGTCATCACCGTGGTGCCCGATTGCGCCTCGAGATCCGACATGCGCAGCCAGCGGCCCCAGCCCGGCTCCCCACCCGGCGGTCCCGCGCCCGGCAGGTCGGCGGTGACCGGATGGCGCCGGCCGGCGGCGGTCAGCGCGGGCCGGAACGCCGCGCTGACATCGGGGCCGCGCGGCCGGGCCGGCAACACGTCCGACAGGATGCCGGCGAAGAGGCTCAAGGGCTCGTCCGCGTCGGGGCTGGCGGCGATCATCAGGGCGCCGCCGTTTTCCACATAGTCGACGACATTGCCGAGATAATTGGACGGCAGGATGCCGCGCTGGCGGTAGCGGTCGAAGATGACGAGGTCGAAATCCGACAGCCGCTCCTCGAACAGCTCGCGGGTCGGGAAGGCGATCAGCGACAGCTCGTTCACCGGCGTCGCGTCCTGCTTCTGGGGCGGGCGCAGGATGGTGAAATGGACGAGGTCGACGGACGGATCGGACTTCAGGATGTTGCGCCAGGCCCGCTCGCCCATATGCGGCTCGCCCGAGACGAGCAGCACGCGTAAGCGGTCGCGGATGCCGTTGATCGAGACGATGGCGGTGTTGTTGGCCGGGGTCAGTTCGGCCGGGCCGGGGGCGACGGCGATCTCGAAGATATTGGGGCCGCGCTTCTTGGGGGTGACCTCGATCGTCACCGGCGTGCCCACCGGCACCTCGCGCGTTACCGGCGGGCGGCCGTCGGCGGCGATGGTGACGCGGGCCGGAATGCCGGCGATGCGCTCGCCCGCTTCGGCGTCATCGACGCGCAGGCGGATGGACACCTCCTTGTCGATGACGGCATAGGACGGCGCTTCGAGGATGGTGACGCGGCGGTCGCGCTCGCCGGGCCTGCCGGTCGCCAGAAGGTGGAAGGGCGCTTCCAGCCCCGGCGGCGGCGTCCCGGCATCGGCGGCGCGGCCGTCGGACAGGGCGATGACCCCGGCGAGGCGGTCGCGCGGAATATCGGCGAGGGCCTGGCCGACCGCGCCCATCAGCAGCGTGCCGGCGGGATCGGCGCCCACGCTCACCTCCCGAACTTCGATGCCCTGCAGGCGGGCGAGTTTCTGGCGAAGGCTCGCGAGGGCCGCCTCGGTCTCGGCCGGGCGGGTGCCCAATTGCTGGCTGGGCGAGCGATCGACCGCGAGCAGCAGGATATCGTCGAGGCCGCGGCGCGTCTCCTCGCTGGCGATCGGGTTGATCAGCACGGCGAGCAGCGCAAGGCCGAGCAGCAGGCGCAAGAGGGCGCCCCGGCCGCGCCGCCACAGCGCGAGGCCCGTCGGCACCAGCAGCAGCAGGGCGGCGACCGCGATCAGCCACAGGGGCAGAAGGGGCGAGGCGTCGATGCCGATGCTCATTGCCCCAGCCTTTCGAGAAGGGCGGGGACATGGACCTGATCGGCCTTGTAATTGCCGGTCAGGGCATAGAGCACGAGGTTGATGCCGAAGCGCAGCGCCATCTCGCGCTGGCGGCTGCCGCCCGGCTCCAGCGCGGCGAGGGGCCGGCCCTGGTCGTCGGCGGCCCAGGCGGCGGCCCAGTCGTTCGGCCCGACGACATAGCCCGAGACCCCGTCATTGGCGGGCGAAGCATTGGCCTCGACCCAGACCTGCCCGCCCTCGTAGCGGCCGGGGAAATTCTGCAGCAGATAAAAGGATTTGGTCAGCACATGGTCGGCCGGCACGGGCACCAGCGGCGGCACGTCGAGGCGCGACAGGACGAGGCGCAAAGTCTCGTCCCCGGCCGAGCCCGCGCCGCCGGGCAGGACGCCGGTGCCTTGCGCGATGTCGCGGGTATCGAACAGGACGACGCCGCCGGCCTTGATGAAGCCGTCCAGCCGCGCCATGGCCTCCGGCCCCGGATCGAAACCCGCCACCATCGGCCAGTAGATCACCGGAAACAGCGCGAGTTCGTCGCTGGCGAGATCGAGGCCGACCGGCGCCCCCGGCTCGACCGAGGTGCGCTGGGCGAGGGCGGCGGAAAGACCGCGCAGGCCCGCGAGACTCATATCGTCGGTCGCGGCATCGCCGGTGACGACATAGGCGAGGTGGATTTCGGCGGCGGCTTCCGCCGGCTCGATCGCCCGCGCCCGCTCGATCGGCTGGGCCAGTATCAGCGCGAGGGCGCCGAGCGCGGTCGGCACCAGCCGGCCGGTCAGGCGCAGCGCGACGAGGATGTCGAGGGCGAGCAGGGCGAGGGCGGCCAGGATCAGCCAGGGGCCGAGGGCCAGCGCCGGTGCGACTTCCGGCAAGGCCACGGTAACCCCGGCCATATCGGGCAGCGGCGCGAGCGCGTCGAGATCGGGCGACAGGTTCAGGGCCTGACGGGCGGCGGGATCGCCATAGAAGCCGGGCGGGCTCCGCGGCCCCGGCGGGGTTTCGGCGATTCGGTCGGCGGCGATGGGGCCGGCGCCCTGCGAAACGCCGCCCAGATGGCCGAAGCCGTCCAGACTGGCGAGGGGCGGCAGGGCGCGGTTCCCCTCGATGGCGCCGCCCTCGCCCTCGGCGAGGCCGGTGATCCGGCGCAACAGGTCGACGAAGAGGCCGGAGAGCGCGAGGCTCGACCAGTCGGAATTGGCCGAGGTATGGACGAGGACGAGGAGGCCGGCGCCCCGCCGCGCCCCGGTGATCAGCGGCGTGCCGTCGGTCAGCCGCGCCCAGGTGCGGGCGTCCAGCTCCAGCGACGGCTCGGCCAGAACCTGGCGGAAGACTTTCACGTCGGGGCTGGGGACGAGGCCGGCGAAGGGACTGTCGGCGGCGAAGGGGGCGATGCTGGCGGGTTCGGTCCAGGACAGGGCGCCGCCCAGCGCCCGGTCGCCGGCCCGGATCCTGACCGGCAGCAGATCGTCGGCCGAGGCGGCGAAACGCGCCCCGGCGAAGCGCAGCAACACGCCGCCCTTCTCGATGAAGGCTTCGAGCGCCGGGCGCTGGGCGGCGGGGACATGGCCGATGTCGGGCAGCACGATCACCGAAGGCGGCGCTTCCAGCAGGCGGGCGAGGGGGGCGCGGCGCACGTCGGCGAAGGGCGACAGCGCGCGCTCCAGGAAATAGGCTTCCGAGACGAGGGGGCGCAGGGCTTCGTCGCCGCCGTCGAAGGCGAGGCCGACGATGCGTCGGCGCCAGCGCCCGTCCATCAGGCGGGTTGCGGCGGCCGAGGCTTCCTCGGGGATGTCGATGCGGACGACCTTGTTGCGCAACTCGGGCGGCAGGTCGATGGTCACGCCGTGGCCGGCTTCGTCGGGGCCGATCTCGGCGATCTCGCGGCCGAGGACCTGGCCGCTTTCGTTGCGGGCGACCAGGGTCAGGCGGCGCGGCCCATCCGCTTCCGCCCGCGCGATATCGACGGCGAGGCCTTCCGCCACCAGGCGCGGCGCGTCGAGGGCGAAGGCGGCATGGCCGGGGCCGAGGCTCAGGCGCGTCACCGGGCCGAAGCGGCGAAGCGCGGCGGCCAGTGCTTCGCCATGGCCGTCCTCGAGACCATCGTCCAGCCACAGGCTCTCGCCCACCGCATCGTCGGGCAGGGCTTCCAGCACCTTGGCCGCCGCCGCCCGGTCGACCGGCCAGGGCTTGGGGGCGAGGGCGGCGACGGCGCCCTTCAGCTCGGCGTAAGTCGTCAGGGCGGGGGCCGGGCGGGGGCCGGCGGCATCGGGCGCGGTGGTCAGCAGGCGGATGGGCCGGCCGGCGCTTTCGGCGGCGAGAATGCGGGGCTCCAGCGCGGCGATCCGCTCCCGCCAGTGGGAGGCGGCGGCCCAGCCGTCGTCGATCACGATCAGCAAGGGACCGCTGCCGCCCGTCGCGCGCGACGGGTCGAGCACCGGCCCGGCGAGGCCGATGATGACGAGGCCGGCGAGCAGGAGGCGCAGCAGGATCAGCCACCAGGGCGTCCGCTCCGGCGTTTCCTGCCGCTGGGGCAGGTCGAGCAGCAGGGCGAGGGCGGGAAAACGGGTCTGGCGCGGCGCGGGCGGGGTGAGGCGCACCAGCCACCAGATGACGGGCAGCGCGGAGAGGCCGAGCAGCAGCCAGGGGGCGGAAAAGCCGAGAGCGCCGAGGCCGAGCATGTCAGCGCCGCCCCAGATCGGCGAGGGCGAGGAAGAGGGCGAGCAGGGTCGCCGCCGGCGGCCGGTCGACCTGATGGCGCATCACGCCCCAGCCGATGCGCCGCGCGGTATTTTCGATCGCGTCGTAATGGGCGGCGAGGCGGCGGCGATAGGCCTCCGCCAGGGTCTCGGCCCGGCCGACCAGCAATTGCCCCTCGCCCTCGGTGCCGATGAAGCGGTTGCGGCCAGCATAGGGAAAATCCGCCTCGGCCGGGTCCAGCACCTGGACCAGATGACCCTTGGCGCCGCGCGCGGCGAAACTTTCGATCAGGGTTTCGATCTCGGCCTCCGGGCGCAGCAGGTCGCCGATGATCACCACCCTGCAGTCGCGCGGCAGATCGGCGAGGGGCGGCAGGCTGGTGGGCGACGGCTCGGGCCGGGACAGGATTTCGGCGAGATTCAGCAGCCAGGGCCGCCCGGCATGGCCGGTGGGACCCCGGCCGATCAGCCCCACCCGTTCGCCGCCGCGCAGCAGCAGCGAGGCGAGGGCAAGGCCGAGCAGGGCGGCGCGGTCGGCCTTGGTCGGCAAGCCTTTGGCGCTGGCGAAATCCATCGAAGGAGAGCGGTCGATCCACAGGAAGACGGTCTGCGCCGCTTCCCATTCCCGCTCGCGGACGAAGCTGCGGTCGCCGCGCGCCGACTGGCGCCAGTCGATGTCGCGGATCTCGTCACCGGCGCGGTAGGGGCGGAACTGCCAGAAGCTGTCGCCCATGCCGACCCGGCGGCGTCCGTGAACGCCCTGTTCGACGGTCGCCGCCACCCGCTGCGCCTCGACCAGAAGCGGCGGCAGGCTGGCCCCGAGGGCTTCGCCGGAAAGCGCTGAAACGGGCACCTTGCGGGTTGCTCCCTAGCGCAGCGGCTCGACCAGCCGCTCGATCACATGGCCGATGGTGACGCCCTCGGCCCGCGCGGCGAAGGTCAGGGCCATGCGGTGGCGCAGGATGGGCGCCGCCAGGGCGATGACGTCGTCCTTGGACGGGGCGAAGCGGCCGTCGATCAGCGCCCGCGCCCGCGACGCCAGCATCAGCGCCTGCGCCGCGCGGGGGCCGGGGCCCCAGGCGATCAGCCGGGTGAGGTCCGCCCGCCCCTCGCCGCCCGGCCGGGCCGAGCGGACGAGATCGAGAATGCCGTCCACGACCGATTCGCCGACCGGCAGCCGGCGCACGAGGCCCTGCGCCTCGGCCAGTTCGCCCGGCTCGAGCACGCGGCGGGCGGTGACGCCGCCGGCCCCGGTCGTGGCGATCAGCATCTGCCGCTCGGCCGCGCGATCGGGATAGTCGACATTGATTTCGAGGAGGAAACGGTCGAGCTGGGCTTCGGGCAGGGGATAGGTCCCCTCCTGCTCCAGCGGGTTCTGGGTGGCGAGGACATGGAACGGCCGGGGCAGCGGATGGCGCTGGCCGGCGATCGAAACCTCCCCCTCCTGCATCGCCTGGAGAAGGGCGGACTGGGTGCGCGGGCTGGCGCGGTTGATCTCGTCCGCCATCAGCAGCTGGCAGAACACCGGGCCGCGCACGAAGCGGAAGCCCCGGCGGCCATCCTCGCCCTCTTCCAGCACTTCGGAGCCGAGGATATCCGCCGGCATCAGGTCGGGGGTGAACTGCACCCGCTTCTCGTCGAGGCCGAGGACGGTGCCCAGCGTCTCGACGAGGCGGGTCTTGGCGAGGCCGGGCACGCCGACCAGCAGGCCGTGGCCGCCGGCCAGCAGGGTGACCAGCGCCTGTTCGATCACCGTCTCCTGACCGAAGACGATTTCGCCGATGGCGCTCTTGAGGCTGCCGAGTCGTGACCCCAGCCGGTCGATTTCCTGAACCAGGGCCTCGCGGCCATCGCTGACGTTCGCCATTGTGCCCACTATATTGAGGAAGGACCGAAACGAAGCTAACCCGAAAACGGGCGGCGCCACCAGACGGCCGTCGACCACCCGTCGGCTGCGTGTCAGTTGGCGACATGAATGTGTCAGGAACAGGGGCTCATGGCAGCGAGCGACAATAAGGGAAGAGCACCGGATGCCCAGGGGCTGGCCGCGGCGGCGCGGGCCGCCCTTGGCGAGACGGGCGGCGGCAAGCGCGGGTTGCCGCCCATCCACCTATGGAATCCGCCCTTCTGCGGCGATATCGACATGGAAATCCGGCGCGACGGCAGCTGGCATTACATGAAATCGCCGATCGGCCGCGCACCCCTCGTGCGGCTGTTTTCGACCATCCTGCTGCGCGACAAGGACGATGCCTATTATCTGGTGACGCCGGTCGAGAAGGTGCGCATCAAGGTCGTCGATGCGCCTTTCCTCGTCGTCGCGGCCGAATTCGAGGGGGAGGGCGAGGCCCAGGTGATTCGTTTCCGCACCAATGTCGAAGACGAATTCACCCTCGACGCCGATCATCCCCTGCGGGTCGAGATCGACGCCGCGACGGGCGAGCCTTCTCCTTACGTCCGCGTCCGCGACCGGCTGGATGCGCTGATCAACCGGGCGGTGTTCTACGAACTCGTCAATGCCGCCGTCGAGCGGGCGGCGGCGGGCGACCTCGGCGTCTGGTCGGCGGGGCGCTTCTGGTCGCTCGGCCGGCTGGACGGGACGGCGGCGGGGGACGCGCCGTGACCCGGGGCGATATCGCGGCCCGTCTTCGCCACCAATTGGACCCGGCCGACCATGGCCCGGCGGCGGTGCCGCGCATCGGCGATTTCGACCTGAACCCCGACCTGCGCGGCGTCTTCCCAACCAACCGGATCTTGCGCCCGGCCGCCGTTCTGGTGCCGCTGGTCGAGCATCCCTCGGGCCTGACCGTGCTGCTGACGCGGCGGACCGAGCATCTGACCCATCACGCCGGCCAGGTCAGTTTCCCCGGCGGCCGGATCGAGCCCGGGGACAAGGATCCGGTCGCCGCCGCCCTGCGCGAGGCGTCCGAGGAGATCGGCCTCGACCGGCATTATGTCTCGGTCGCGGGTTTCCTCGACGCCTACGAAACATCGACCGGGTTCCATGTGACGCCGGTCGTCGGTTTCCTCACGCCCGGTTTCACCCTGACGCCCGATCCCGGCGAAGTCGCGCAGGTTTTCGAAGTGCCGCTGGACTTCCTGATGGATCCGGCCAACCGTCAGTGCCAGAGCCGGGACTATAACGGCGTGCAGCGCTATTTCTATGCCATGCCCTATGGCGAGCATTACATCTGGGGGGCGACCGCGGGCATGTTGGTCAATCTGGCGACCCGACTGGGGAAGGGCTGAAATGGGCCGCATCATCCTGCTCTATGTTCTGGCCTTCATTCTGCCCTTCGCCTCCTACCTCCTGTGGTTGCGGTTCGAGCGCTGGCGCGAGCGCCTGCCACCCGAGAAGCGGCCCTTGCCCTGGGTGCCGCTGGTGGCGATCGGCCTGATGCTGATCATCACCGTCACCCTCGGCCTCGCCTTCTTCGGCGGGGAGCCGGCGGGCGGCCGTTACATCCCGGCCCATATGCAGGACGGCAAGCTGGTGCCCGGCCGGATCGAGGCTGAGCCGAAGTGACGAGGGCGCTGCCCGCGCGCCTGCCGCCGGGCGGCTGGCGCCAGTCGGCGCCGGTGCGCGCGGTGGTCGACGCGCTTTCGGCGGGCGGCGCGACCTGCCGCTTCGTCGGCGGCTGCGTGCGCGATGCCCTGCTGGGCGAGGTGCCTGCGGATATCGATATCGCGACCCAGCTCGATCCCGCGTCCGTCATGAAACGGGCAAGGGCCGCCGGCCTGAAGACCGTTCCCACCGGCATCGACCATGGTACGGTGACGGTGATCGCCGATCATGTCGCGGTCGAGGTGACGACCCTGCGCCGCGATGTCGAGACCGACGGCCGCCGCGCCACCGTCGCCTTCACCGACGACTGGCGTGAAGACGCGGCCCGGCGCGATTTCACCATCAACGCGCTTTATGCCGATGCGGACGGCACACTGTTCGATCCCGTGGGCGGGCTTGCCGATCTTGCCGCCGGGCGGGTGCGTTTCATCGGCGAGGCCAGGCAGCGTCTGGCCGAGGATTACCTGCGGGCGCTGCGTTTCTTTCGCTTCCATTTCCGTTTCGCCGAAGGTCCGGCCGACGCGGCGGCGCTGGCCGCCATCGCGTCGGCCCGGCACGAGCTGACCCGGCTGTCGGCGGAGCGGGTGGCGACGGAGTTGCTGAAGACCCTGGCCCTGCCCCGGGCGCCCGAAGCCATCGCCCTGATGGCGGCTTGCGGCGTGCTCGCCGTGCTGCTGCCCGAGGCGGAGGGTGGCGAGCGTCTGACCCGGCTCATGCCCCTGTCGGATGATCCTTTGCTCCGCCTCGCCGCGCTGTTGCCGGGCCAGCCCCTGACCGGGGCGGCGGTCGCCGGCCGGCTGCGCCTGTCCAACGCGCAGAAGGCGCGGCTGGCGGCGGCGCTGGCGCCCGATGCCTTGCCCGATGGAGCGGCGGCCTTGCGGCGCCTGATCACCCTGCACGGCCGCCAGGCGGCCGAGGACCGCGCCCTGCTGGCGGGCGATGGCGCGCTGGCGGCGCGGATAGCCGCCCTCGACGTGCCCGAATTCCCGCTGAAGGGCGGCGATCTGCTGGCGCTTGGCCTCGCCCCCGGCCCCGCGGTCAGCCGGATGATGAAGGATCTCCTCGACTGGTGGCTGGCGCAAGACCCGCCGCCCGGGCGCGAGGCCTGCCTCGGCGAGGCGAGGCGCCGGCTCGGCGTCTAGGTGGTCTGCACCCCGCGCAGGGGGGCCATGGTGGCGGGGGCGCCGGGCCTTGGCTATTGTGGCGTTTCGGATTTCCACAGGGCGTGTCATGCATTTTTCTTCGAGGGTCGAGCGGCTGGGGGGCAAGGGCTCCACCGCCTGGGGCATTCATTTCCGCGGCGTCGAAGCCCAGCGCCGGGGTGAAGAGATCATCCTGCTGTCGGTCGGCGATCCCGATTTCGATTCGGCCCCCAATATCAATGCCGCCCTGAAAGCCTCGCTCGACGCAGGGGATACCCATTACGGCGATATCCCGGGCGATCCGGCCTTGCGCGCCGCCATCGCCAGATACCACACCCGCCTGACCGGACAGGAGGTCGAGGCGGAAAACGTCGTCGTCATCGCCGGGGCGCAATCGGCCATGTTCGCGGCGGCCCAGGTCCTGCTTGGCCCCGGGGACGCGGTGATCGTGCCCTCGCCCCGCTATGTGACCTATGAGGCGCTGATCGGCGCCGCCGGGGGCACCATCGTCGACGTACCGCTTTATCCCGAGCGGGGCTTCCACCTCGATCCGGCCGATCTCGAGAAGGCGGCGGCCCAGCCGGGCGTGCGGGGCCTGATGCTGACGACGCCGAACAATCCGACCGGCGCGGTCATGACCCGAGAGGAAATCGAGGCGGTGGCCGATGTCGCCAGGCGCCGCGACCTCTGGGTCCTGACCGACGAGGTCTATGCCAGCCTCGCCCACGAGCGGCCGCATGTCAGTCCGGCCAGCCTGCCCGGCATGGCCGAACGGGCGATCACCGTCTGCAGCCTGTCGAAATCCCACGCCATGACCGGCTTTCGCATCGGCTGGGCGGTCGGCCCCCGGGATTTCGTCGAGCATTACTGCCGGCTCGTGCTGTGCATGATCTATTCCTGCCCGCCCTTCATCCAGGCGGCGGCGCTCGAGGCGATCGAGGGCGACCAGACGGCGCAGAAGCGCATGAAGGAAGCCTACCGGGCGCGCGGCCGTCTCGTCTTCGAGCGACTGGGACAGAGCCCCCATCTGTCGTGCCACCGGCCCGAAGGCGGCATGTTCGTCATGGTCGACGTCCGCCGCACCGGCCTTTCCGCTGACGAATTCGCCAATGGCCTCTTCGAGGAAGAGCGGGTGACGACCCTGGTCGGCGACGCCTTCGGCCCGGAAGCGGGCGGGCACCTGCGCCTCTCCATGACCTATGACCTGCCGGTCATGGAAGACGCCTGCAACCGCATCCTGCGCTTCGCCGACCGTCACGCGAAACGCTGACGCACCGTCACCGTAGATGGGGCCTTATTCGGGTCGAGGTCCCGGCCTTCGCCGGGACGACGCGGTTTTTGTCGCTTTCGTTTCCACCCCTGTCGTCACTCCGGCGAAGGCCGGAGTCTCGTGACGAGGGAGGTGCCTTGTCCGGCACAAGGTCTCGGCCTTCGCCGGGACGACGGGGTACTTTCTAAGATACCATAAGCATTACAGAGGCGCGTAGTCGGCCCGGCAGTTCGGGGTTTCGTGGACGGTGACGCGGGTCAACACCGCCTTGCCATCGCTGCGCCTCGTGATGGCGGGGGCGAGGCGCTCGAACCAGTGGCGGGCGAGGCCTTCCGCCGTCGGCGGGAAGGGCACGACATAGAGCTTCTGGCCAAGGCGGCTATCGCTGGTCGCGGCGAAGCCTTGCGCGCGGACGGTGGCGGCCAGGGCGGCGTGCCATTCATCGCCATTCCGGCCCTCGGGCACGAAAAGCCCGAGCAGGGCGCGGTCGGCGAGATCGGCGATCAGGCCGTGATCACAGGGCGTGTCGACCTGCGTCATCATCTCGTCCTTCAGGAAGCCGAAGTCGAGCACCATGCCGGCCTGTTCGCCCTGATCCTGCAAGTCGCCGGCGACCGGCCGGCAGCTGGCCTCGATCACATAGCGGTGACCATGCAGGTGCCGGCATTTCGAGCCGTGGCTGGCGATACGGTGCCCGGCGTCGATGGCGATCTGCCGGGTGATGACGAAATCCATGAAGAATGCCTGTCCTGTTCAGCGCCCCGTGCGCCATTTCGTCCAGCCGGTGGCGCGTAAGTCGCAGGCGGGACATCGGCCGCAGCCCCGGCCCCAGGGATGTTCCACCTGCCGCTCGCCCTTGTAGCAACTGTGGGTTTCCGCCCGGACCAGCTCGACGAGGGCCGGGCCGCCCAGCTGTTCGGTCAGGGCCCAGGTCCGCGCCTTGTCGATCCACATCAGCGGCGTGTCGACGACGAAGCGCCGGTCCATACCGAGGTTCAGCGCGACCTGCAAGGCTTTCAGCGTATCGTCCCGGCAATCGGGGTAGCCGGAATAATCGGTCTCGCACATGCCGCCGACGAGATGGCGCAGGCCCCGACGCCAGGCGATGGTCGCGGCGAAGGTGAAGAACAGCAGGTTGCGCCCGGGCACGAAGGTATTGGGCAGACCATCGGCCTGCAGGCGGATCTCGTCGTCGCGGGTCAGGGCGGTTTCGCTGATCGCGCCGAGAATGCCGAGATCGAGCAGATGATCCTCGCCCAGGCGGTCCCGCCACCGCGGGAAATCCTCGGCAAGACGGCGGCGCACGGTCTGCCGGCACTCAAGCTCGATGCTGTGGCGCTGGCCGTAATCGAAGCCGATGGTCTCCACCGTCTCGAAACGGTCGAGCGCCCAGGCGAGGCAAACCGTCGAATCCTGACCGCCCGAAAACAGGACCAGGGCTTTTTCCGTCATGGGGCGATCTCCGGGGTTCAGGGAATGCCGATCAGCTTGTGGGTTTGCAGGCTGAGGCGCCAGCGCGGATGGCGCCGGCAATAGTCGGTGGCGGCGGCGATGTTGCGCGTCTGGTCGGGGCCGTCCATCGGTTGCAGGAAATAATGGCGGAAGGCATTGCCGCTGGCGGGTTTCAGAATCTCTTCCACCGCCTCCGGCATCAGGCCGTCCTGGGGGAAGACCAGCTTCAATTCGTCGCCCCGGCGCAGGGACCAGTTGGCGCCGGCCTTGGGGCTGACGCAGATCCAGTCGATGCCGGAAGGCGGTCGCGTGGTGCCGTTGGTTTCGACCGCGATCTCGAAACCGCGCCCGTGCATCGCCTCGATCAATTCCTCGTCGAGCTGCAACAGGGGCTCGCCCCCGGTGAAGACGACATAGCGATAGGCCCGTTCCTCGCCCCAGCAGGCTTCGATCGCCGTCGCCAGGGCTTCGGCGTCAGGGAACTTGCCGCCGCCGTCGCCATCGGTGCCGACGAAATCCGTGTCGCAGAAGCGGCAGGTCGCTTCCGCCCGGTCGGCTTCCCGCCCGGACCACAGATTGCAGCCGGCGAAGCGGCAGAACACGGCGGCGCGGCCGGCCTGCGCGCCTTCGCCCTGCAGGGTCGGAAACAGTTCCTTGACGGCATAGGGCATGGCGGCTCCGCGCGGGATCGAGGGCCAAGGGTTTAGCTGCTTGTCGCCTGCGTGCGCAAGGCTGGCCTGCCCACGCCCCCCTTTCCAAGCGGAAGGTCGGCGGTCATAGTGCCCGGCTCGATCGAGGAGAGGTTCGATGACGGCAGCGGCCGGATGGGTGAAGGGACAGACGGCGTTGCCCACGGGCAGCGGGCGCGGCGTCATGGCCGAAGCCCGGGCGCTGATCGCCCTCGGCCTGCCGCTGGCCCTCGGCCAGCTGGCGGGCGTCGCCATGCTGACGACCGACACCATCATGCTGGGCCGGGTCGGTCCGGGGGCGCTGGCCGCCGCCGCCCTCGGCTTTTCCGTCATCATCGTGCCGATGATGTTCCTGATCGGCCTCGCGCAAGGGGCCGTGCCGCTGATGGCCTATGCCGTCGGGGCGAAGCGCCATCACATGCGCGAGGTGCGCCGCATCGTCCGCCAGACCTTCTGGGCGACCGGCTTCGTCTGCCTGCCGGTGATCGCCCTTCTGTGGAACATCGGCATTCTCCTTCGCCTGATCGGCCAGGAGGAGACGCTGGCGGCGGAGACCGAGCGCTATGTCCGCGCCGTCTCGCCCATCCTGCTGACCGGCACCTGGTATGTCGTGCTGCGCAATTTCATGGCGACCTACGACCGGCCGCGCGCCGCCCTCGTCATCGCCATGCTGCAGGTGCCGGTGAACGGCATCTTCATCTATGCCCTGATCTTCGGTCATTTCGGCCTGCCGGCGCTGGGTGTCGTCGGCGCCGGCCTCGGCTCGGTCGCCTCCGGCCTGCTGGCGCTGATCGCGCTTGTCGTCTTCATCCTGCTGGACCGGTGCTTCCGGCGCTTTCGCCTGTTCGGCCGCTTCTGGCGGGCCGATGGTCAGAAGCTGCTGGAGGTCGTGCGTCTCGGCACGCCGATCGGTCTCACCATCACCTTCGAGGTCCTGCTGTTCTCGGGCGCGGCGCAGCTGATGGGGCTGATCGGGCCGCTGGCGCTCGCCGCCCACCAGATCGCGATCCAGATCGCCTCGGTCACCTTCATGTTCGCGCTGGGCATCGGCCAGGCCGGGGCGATCCGGATCGGCATCGCCGCCGGCAGCCGCGATGCCGATGCCATCGGCCGCACCGGCTGGACGGCGCTGGTGCTCGGTTGCGGCTTCATGGGGGCGATGGCGCTCGTCATGCTGGTCTGGCGCGAGGATCTGGCCGGCCTGTTCCTGGCCGACCGGACCACGGCCGACAATGCCGCGGTCTTCACCTATGCCACCGGCTTTCTCGTCCTGGGCGCCCTGTTCCAGGTGGTCGACGCGGCGCAGGTCGTCGCCGTCAATCTGCTGCGCGGCTTGCAGGATGCGCGGGTGCCCATGCTCTATGCCATGCTGTGCTACTGGGGGCTCGGCTTCACCCTGTCCTGGGCGCTGGCCTTTCCCTTCGGGCTTGGCGGCGACGGGGTCTGGTGGGGCTTCGTCATCGCCATCGGCGCCTTCGCGGTGCTGATGGTCCGGCGTTTCGCCAGCCGGCGCCGCATCCCCGCCTACCGCGACCTGATCGAGGTGGCATGATGGCCAAGGTGCGGCTGGATCAATTGCTGGTCGACCGGGGTCTGGTCGAGAGCCGGGCGAAGGCGCAGGCCGTCATCATGGCGGGCCTTGTCTTCACCGGCACCAGACGCCTCGACAAGGCGGGCGACAAGGTGGCCGAGGATATCCCCCTCGACGTGAAGGGTCAGGCGCACCCCTGGGTCTCGCGCGGGGGGCTGAAGCTGGAAAAGGGCCTCGACACCTTCGCCATCGACCCGACAGGGTTCGTCGCCATCGACGTCGGCGCCTCCACCGGGGGCTTCACCGACGTGCTGCTGACGCGCGGGGCCGCCCATGTCTATGCCGTCGACGTCGGCCACGGCCAGCTGGCGTGGAAACTGCGGACCGATGCCCGCGTCACCGTGCTGGAGCGGACCAATGCCCGCAATCTCGATGCGGAGATCATTCCCCGGCCGGCGGATATCGTCGTCTGCGATGCCAGTTTCATCGGCCTCGAAACCGTGCTGCCGGCGGCGCTCGCGCTGACCAGGCCGGGGGCCTATCTCGTCGCGCTGATCAAGCCGCAGTTCGAGGTCGGCCGGGGCCGGGTCGGCAAGGGCGGCGTGGTGCGCGAGCCCGAGCTGCATAGGGAAGTCTGCGACCGGATCGAGGCCTGGGTGGCCAGCCGGCCCGGCTGGCGCGTGCTCGGTATCACCGAAAGCCCGATCAAGGGGCCGGAGGGCAATGTGGAATTCCTCATCGGGGCGAAGCGCGATGCCTGAAATGATCGAAGCCCGGGTGATCCGCCTCGGCGCCCAGGGTGATGGCGTGATCGAGGGGCCGAAGGGCCCGCTCCATGTCCCCTTCGCCCTGCCGGGCGAGCTGGTCCGGGTGACGCCCGAGGGCAAGTCGGCCGTTCTCGATACGGTGATCGAGCCGTCGCCAGACCGGGTTCAGCCTGCCTGCGCCGTCTTCGGGCGCTGCGGCGGCTGCCAGTTGCAGCATCTGGCGCCGGACGCCATCGCCGCCTTCAAGCGCGAGGGGATCCGCACGGCGCTGGCCCATCGGGGCTTCGACGATGTCGAGGTCCTGCCGACGAAATCCCTGCCCCCCGGCGAGCGGCGGCGGGTGAAATTCGCTGTGCTCAGGGTCGGCAAGCGCATCTTCTTCGGCTTTCACGAGCGGCGCGCCCATCGCCTCGTCGATATCGAGACCTGCCCGGCGATCTTGCCCGGCCTGTCGCGGCTGATCGCGCCTTTGCGCGCGCTCGCCCATCGCCTGGCCTTCGAGGCGGCGACGGTGACCCTGCTGCCCGGCGGGACCGATCTCGCCCTCGACGGGGCCAAGATCCGTCTCGACCTCGCCGCGCGGGAAGCCCTGGCGGAATTCTCCAATACCCATGATGTCGCGCGGATCACGGCGGCGGGCGAAACCGTGCTGGAGCGGGGGGCACCGAATCTGTCCTTCGGCGGGACGCTGGTGGCGCCGCCGCCGGCCGGTTTCCTGCAGCCTTCGGCCGCGGGCGAAGCGGCTTTGGTCGAGGCCGTGCTGGCGCGGCTGGGCGAGGGGCATCGCCGGGCGGTCGATCTCTTCGCCGGCTGCGGCACCTTCAGCCTGCCGCTGGCGAAACTGATGCCGGTCATCGCCTATGAGGGCGACGCGGCGGCTGTGGCGGCCCTGTCCAGGGGCTGGCGTCAGGGCCGGGGCCTGAAGCATGTCGAGGCGACGCGGCGCGATCTCTATCGCCGGCCGGTCGAGGCGGTGGAATTCGACGCGGGCGATGTCGTCGTGATCGATCCGCCGCGCGAAGGCGCCGAGGCGCAGGTGCGCACCCTGGCCGACAGTCCGGTGCGCCGCATCGTTGCCGTCTCGTGCAGCCCGGCCAGTTTCGCCCGCGACGCGCGCATCCTGGCCGAGGCCGGTTTCCAGCTGGGGTCCGTGCTGCCGGTCGACCAGTTCGCCTGGTCGTCCCATATCGAACTGGTCTCCCATTTCGAGCGATAGCGCGCTGGCATTCCGCCCGATTTTCGACACTCTTGGCCCCGAGATTCGGCAAGGGGCTTGCCGAGCCTGACTGTCCTCGCGAAAGGTATCCGGTGGTCCTGCCTCTGCACGATGGTTTGCCGACCCGCAGGCGACCTCTGGTCAACAACACGATGATGATCCTCTGCGCCGGCATCTGGCTGGTGCAGCAGTCTCTCGGCCATGTCGAGCTTGACGCCCTGCGCTATGGTTTCGTGCCCTATTTCCTGTTTCACGGATTGCCGGCCGATTACGATATTGGCGCCGTGCCCTCGGCGGCCTCGCTGCTGTCCTATGCCTTCCTGCATGGCGACATCTGGCACCTCGGGGGCAATCTCCTGTTCCTTTGGATCTTCGGCAACAATGTCGAGGATGCGCTGGGCCATCTGCCCTATCTCGCCTTCTACCTGTTCTGCGCGGCGATGGCGGCGCTCGGCGAGGGGCTGGTCGATCCCTTGTCGAAGGCGCCGCTGATCGGCGCTTCAGGGGCGATTTCGGGCGTGCTCGGCGCTTATCTGATGCTGTATCCGCGCCAGCCGGTGGTCGTCCTCATCGGCTTCTTCCCGGTGCCGGTGCCGGCTTTCGTCGCCATCGGTTTCTGGTTCGTGTTCCAGCTGGTCGATGGCCTGTCGGGGGCGGCCAGCGCGGAACAGATCGCCTGGGTCGCCCATATCGGCGGCTTCCTGGTCGGCATCGCGTTGATCCGGCCCTTCCGCGACCGGCTGCGGCCCCGGCCCGGGCCATGGGGCTGAGAGCCGCCGGATTTCCAAAAGGTCTCCGGGCCGTCAGTTGCTGCCGTAAAGCCGGTCTGTTGGGGCCCAGCCGGCGCTGCCGCCGCTGTTGGCGACCAGTTGCCAGCCGGACTGGCTGTCGAGAATGACGAGGCGCTGGCGCCCGGCGGGCAGGCGGCCGATGACGGCGCATTGGTCGCGGCCGCAGCGGCGCAGCGCGATGCCGTCGCCATCCAGATTGACCACCCGCACCGGGGCATCCGCCCGCTCGGGGCTGCGCATGGCGTCGGGCAGGCGGGCCAGCTGGACGCCGGCGGGCAATCCGCCGCCCGCGCCGGCCGGCGCCGGCACCGCGCCTTCGACCGGGAACAGGACATTGCCGAAGCGGGCCACGCCATAGGCTGTCACATCCGGTTGGCGGCAGGGGCCAAGGTCGGCGAGGGCCAGCCGGGCCGACCAGCCGGCGGTGGTCAGATTGGGGTGGCGGGCGGCGATATCGTCGCGCGGCTGGCTCACCGGCACGCTGGCGATCACCCGGTCGCAGGCGACCAGCAGGACATCGGACATGCGCAGGCCCAGCGACATGTCGCCGGCCCAGCCCGACAGGGCGAGAACATCGCCCTCGACCGTGGTTTCCTCGATCCGGCCGACGTTCGTGTCGGTACTGGCCGGCGCCCACAGCCAGACCGGATAGGTCTCGTCTCCGCCCCGACTGTCGACCGCGAGGGCCACCGGATCGTCGCCCGTGGGCATGGTCAGCAACTCGAGACCGGTCGGCGGTCCGGCGGCGGCGGCGGCACGGGTGCCCGCGTCCTTGCCCGGCAGGTTGCCGGCGAGCAGGGCCGCGGCGCCGGCGGAGACGACGGCGACGATGAGAATTCGGGCAAGGCGGGCGACAGACATGGTGGCCTACGGGCAACACTGGTGACAAAGGGTAGAGCCACTCTAGCATGACCGGCCTGCCGATGCTTGCACCCGCAATCTCATGGGCGGATGATCCATGAACATTTGTCCTGGCCAGCCATGGACCATCCTGACCGTTCCGCCCCCGTCATCGCGTTCCCCGCACGGCTCCTCCCGAGCCGGCGCGGTCTGTTGCTGGCCTCGCTCGGCTTCGTGCTCGGCGGCAGGGCATCGCGGGCGCAGGAAGCGCGCTATCTGAGGATCGCGACCGGCAGCGCCGCCGGCACCTATTACCCGGTGGGCGAGACCATCGCCCGCCTGCTCAGCCATCCGCCCGGCCTGCCGCCCTGCGACGTGGGCGCGCCCTGCGGAGTGCCCGGCCTCGTCGCCACGGCCGAAACCAGCCAGGGCTCGGTCGAGAATGTTCAGGCGGTGGCCACCCGCGCGGTCGAAACGGCGCTGGCGCAGGCGGATGTCGTCGCGCTGGCCCATGCCGGCAAGCTGTTTCCCGATCAGCCGCCGCTCGACAATCTGCGGGTGATCGCCAATCTCTACCGCGAGAGCATGCATCTCGTCGCCCGGCGGGACGCCGGCATCACCTCGGTCAAGGATCTGGCGGGCAAGCGCGTGTCGCTCGACCGGGCGGGTTCGGGCACCAGGGGTGATGCCCTGATGATCCTCAAGGCTTACGGCGTCGCCATCAAGCGCCTGACCGAGGTCGAGCTGGGGCCATCGCAATCGGCCGATGCCCTGATCAGCGGCGAGATCGATGCCTTCTTCTTTCTCGGCGGGGTGCCGGCCGCGGGCATCACCGATATCGCGCCCCAGCGCCAGATCGTGCTGATCCCGATCAACGGCCCGGCGCGGGAGCGCCTGTTGTCGGAAGGGCGTTTCTTCATGGCGGGCTTCATTCCGTCCGGTGCCTATCCGACGGTGATGGCGACCGAGACGGTCGATGTCGGCGCGCAATGGATCTGCGCCGCCGAAGCCAGCGACGCCCTGATCCACGACATCACGCGGACGCTGTTCGCGCCCGAGAATGCCGCGACCCTGGCTGCCGGCCACCCCCGCGCCGCCGCCATCAGCCTCGACGGGGCGACGGCGGGGATCGCCGTGCCCCTGCACCCCGGCGCCGCCCGCTTCTATCAGGAAAAGGGTATCAGCCTGCCGCTCACCGGGCCGATCTGACCCCCGTCCTTGATCCCCGGCCTTCGCCGGGAGGACGACAAGGGGCGCGCCGCTTCCGTCATTCGCTCTAGACGGCGTAGCTCCGCGCCAGGGCCTCGGCCCGGTGTTCGGCATCGACGGCGCGAGGGATCGCGCCTTCGATCCGGGCGAGGCGGGCCAGATCGCGGAAATGCCGGGCGACGGTCGGGCGGCGCCGCGCCCGCTCCGACAGGAGGGCGGCGAGGTCGCGGGTCTGGCCCGATTTCAGACTGGCATCGACATAGGTCTGGACGAAGAGGTCGCGCTGGGCCCGGCTACCGCCGATCAACTCGATCCGGGGCAGGGCGGCGCATATTTCCGTCGCCGCCTCCCGGTACTGGCCGGCGGCATGGGCGGCGAGGCCCCGCGCCAGCGGCAGCGCGACTTCCGTCCAGGCAGCGCGGCGGTGGCGCTTGGCCCTGGTCGCTTCCTGTTCCATGGCCAGCAGCAGGCGCCGGGCCTGACCATCCTGCCCGCCGCGCAGCAGGGCCATCAGGTAATGCAGGTCGTGGAAAGGCTCGATATGGTCCGCCTCGCGCCGCCCGACATGGCGGGCGACATCGCGCCAGCGCGTGCCGACATCGACGCCGCACAGCTCGAGCCGCCACAGGAGGGCGGCGGCATTGATCTGGTCCTGGGCGCATTCCTTCCAGACACCCCAGATCCGCTGGTCGAAGAGGTCGAGCACGGCCTCGCCGTCGTCCCGGTCGAGATGCATCAGGGCGAGGTGCCACCAGTTGTGGGTCAGCATGGTGGAATTGCAGTCGTCCCAGGTATCGGCCAGGGCTTCCAGCCATTCGATGCCCTCGTCCAGCCGGCCTTCGGTGTCGAGGACATGGGCGACGGCGTGATGGGCGAAAGGCTCGCGCCGACGCAGCTCGACGGCATAGCGGCCGGCGATCTCGGCATCGCGCAGGCGGCCGCATTCATGAAGGGCGAAGGCCCGCATGCCGTGGATATAGGGATCGTCGCGATTGGCGGGCAGCACGCTGTCGGCCACTGCCAGCATGCCCTGGGCATCGCCCTGATTGGACTGATGATACTGGCAGAGTTTCACATTGGCGAGATCGCGCGGCCAGTGCGTGGCGATGTCGAGATGAAGCCGGATGGCGAGGTCGGTATCGCCCTTGGCCCAGGCCTCGACCGCGAAGAGCCACAGCTGCTCGCGTTTCGTCGCCTTGTTCACCGCCTGGCGGGCCTTTTGCAGGAAAGGCTGGGCGGCGCGGACACCGGCGGCGGATTCGAGGAAGAGGTTGAGCACGGCGCCCAGGGTCTGGGCCAGGGTGCAGCGGGGATCGGCGGCGATCCCCTCGAAGATGGCGCTGGCGGCCTGGCCGTAGCCCAGCCACTGGTCGCACATGCGGTTGATGGCGGAAACCGCCACGGGGTTGTCGGTGGTCACGTCGTTGCCGCGCGCGTCCTTGAGCATGGGCCCCTCCCCTCGATGTCCATGACAGTTTGGGGACAGGTGCGGCGCACAAGCAAGCGCCGCCTTTGCCGCAGGCCGGCGCAGGGGCTCAGGCGGCTTCGACCAGGCCGCCCGCCTCGGCGAGAAGATCGAGGAAACTCGCCGTTGCCGGCGACGGCGGATGGCCGGCGGGTTCGGCATGGGCGACCACCAGTTCCCAGCACATTTCCGGGCCGGCGAGCCCGCTGATGGCGAGGGCGGGGCGCCGCGCCCGGGCGATCGCCTCGGGGATCAGGGCGACGCCGAGGCCGCGCGCGACCAATTCCAGCAGGGTTTCGAGATCGCTGACCTCGAAGGCGATGTGCCGCTCCTGCCCGGCGTCGGCGAAGCTGCGGTCGATCAGCCGGCGCGTGCCCCAGGCCGGCGCGAAATCGACGAAGGGCTGACCGCGCAGGGCCTCCAGCGGCAGGGCCTCCCGCCCGGCCAGCGGATGGCCCGGCGCCGTCGCCAGCACCAGATCCTCGCAGGCGATCAGGCGGGTGGCGATATCGGGCGGCGGATCGCACAGGGGCAGGATGGCGAGGTCCAGCCGGTCGTCCCGGATCTTGTCGATCAGATGGCCGGCATCGCCCTGGCACAGACGCACCTCGATGCCCGGATGCAGGCGGTGGAACCGGGCGAGCAGGCTGGGCAGGTCGAGAAAGGCCGGCAAGGCCTGGACCGAGCCGATCGAGAGCGTGCCCTGACGCAGCCCCTGCACGGCGGCGACCGCCTCCCGCGCATCCCGTGCCGCCTCGATCACCGCGCGTGCCTTGTCCAGCAGCACCCGGCCCGCCGCGGTCAGGCGCACCTGGCGCGTGCTGCGGATGAACAGGGGCGCGCCCAGCTCCACCTCCAGCTGGCGGATGGAGGTGGAGAGGGCTGATTGCACGATGTTCACCCGTCGGGCGGCGCGGGTGAACTGCTCCTCCTCGGCGACGGCGACGAAATGCTGTAGCTGGCGAAGTTCCATGGCACGGTTCATTCATCTGTTCAGCAGATGAATATCATCGCTTATTTCTGTTGGAAAGATCGGCGGGCGGGCGCCATCGTTGAGACCGTTGTGGCTTTCTCGATGGGACATGGGCATGGAACAGATCGAAATCGGCAGCTCGGGCGTGACGACGTCGCGCATCGGCCTCGGCACCTGGGCGATCGGCGGCTGGATGTGGGGCGGCACCGACGAGGCTTCGTCCATCGCCACCATCCACAGCGCCGTCGACCGGGGCGTGACCCTGATCGATACCGCGCCGGTCTATGGTTTCGGCACCTCGGAAGACATTGTCGGCAAGGCCCTCGCCATCGGCGGCTACCGGGCGAAGGCGCAGATCGCGACCAAGGCGGGCCTTGCCTGGAAGGACGGCAAGGTGTTCCGCGACTCGCGCCCCGAGCGCCTGCGCCTCGAGATCGAGGACTCGTTGCGCCGGCTGCGCACCGATGTCATCGACCTCTACCAGATTCACTGGCCGGACCTCGAAGCCCCCATCGACGAGACGGCGCGGGTGCTGGAAGACCTGAAGACGGCGGGCAAGATCCGCTCGATCGGCGTCAGCAATTATTCGCCCGAACAGATGGACGAGTTCCGCGCCGTCGCCGCGCTCGACGCCGTGCAGCCGCCCTATAATCTCCTCGAGCGCGAGATCGAGGCCGATGTCCTGCCCTATGCGGCCAGGACCGGCCTTACCGTCCTGTCCTATGGCGCGATCTGCCGGGGCCTGCTCAGCGGCCGCATCAAGATCGACACGCCCTTCACCGGCGATGACCTCCGCCAGAACGACCCCAAGTTCAAGGCGCCGCGCTTCGCCCATTATCTCGACGCGGTCGCCGAGCTGGACGCCCTCGCCCGCCGCCGCTGGGGCAAGACGGTGCTGTCACTCGCTATCCGCTGGGTGCTGGACCAGGGGCCGACCGTCGCCCTCTGGGGTGCCCGCCGCCCCGACCAGCTCGATCCCGTCGGCGATATCGACGGCTGGACCGTCGATGCCGAAGCCAAGGCCGAGATCGACGCCATCCTCGCCCGCTGCATCCCCGACCCGGTCTCCCCCGCCTTCATGGCGCCGCCGGTGAAGCGGCTGTAAGGGGGATCAGCCTTCGGCGCGCGCGTCGGCGATCGCTTGTTCGAGGGCCGCGATTTCCCCGTCCGTCAGTTCGGGGAAATCGTCTCTCCTGCCCCTGGACAGACGGCCGGCGTTCTGCAGGCACAGCTTGAAGAACAGATGCAGGCGACGGTCGGGCATATCGACGATTTCCCGCATCGCGGCGGTCGCCTTGTCGAACACCGACAGGAAACGAAGTTCCTCGCGCAGGTCGTTGGCGATCGTGTCGATCACCCGTTCGTACAGAAACTCGGCCTGGGCCGTCGCATCGAAGTAGCGGTAGAGGATGGCGGTGTCGTTTTCGACCACGAGGTCCCGACCTTGCCAATGCCAGGCGATGAGGTCGAGCAGGGGAGCTGAGAATTGCTCCAGCACGCGGTCATACACGAGCTTCTGCCGCAGGATGGATGCGGATACAGGGAAGATGAAACCATCGGGAATCGCGCCCCTTCTCGCGAGGACGCTGTTGATCAGAAAGCGATGGATGCGTCCGTTGCCGTCTTCGAACGGATGAATGAAGACGAAGGCGAAGGAGACGATCGCCGCGGCAAGGACGGGTGGGATCGCCGTATCATCTTCCAGCGTGTCGGCCATGAACTGCCAGCCGCGTATGAGGTCCGGCACATCCTGCGGCCGTGGGCAGATATAGTGGATTCGTTCCTCGAAATCGGGTGTCGTCTCGCTGACGAAGTTCTGGAAATCACGCCAGTCATGTGCCGCATATCGCGCCTCGACGATCTGGTTCTGAAGAGCAATGAGAGCGCTTCGGTCGACGGGATCGAAGTCGACGGCCCGACGCAGCGCCGAGATGAAGCGTTCCGTGCGCTGGGCGCTCGGCTTTTCTCCCTCGATCGCGAAGGATGAACGGGTTTCCTTGGTATAGAGGTAGCTCGTGGCGCGCCTTATGAGGTCGGGATCGTAGCGATCGACGACGGCAAGAACGGCGGCCTCGATATCGACAGACATCAGGCTTTCGAGCTTTGGGGTCCGGCGGACGATGACGGCCAGGCGCTTTCCGCCGATGAGGTTGTTGTAGACCCTGTGACGCGGGGAATTCCGGGACCCGGCTGTTACATGCCGCGCCGGGTCGATCGCCGGAACATAAGACCCCATGGTCAAGTCCGGCAGATCAAGGTGCTGGCCGGTGAAGTGCTCGTAGAGAAACCAGATCTGCCGGGTGTACTTGCTGGTCGGGGCGTCCTTGATCCAGGCCAGCAGGTCCATCGGCGGCAGGCGATGAAGCGTGGCGACGATGATCCGAAGGTCCAGCGCTTCATGCTTCAGGCTGAATTTCAGGTGATCCAGCACGGCTTCGCCGGGCCAATAGCGGGGCGGGTAGAATTCGCTGGTCTGGTCACCGTCATGAATGGTCCTGCGGCTGCCAGGGCCACAGAAACTCCGCACGGCGGGCTGTGGCACGGCAAGCCCCAGATGCTGCCGAAGCCACGCCTGCCCCGCAGCGGCGAGTTCTTTTTCTGTTCCGTGCGGCGAGGCCATTTCGATTCCAGCTATGGTAAAACGATTAGATTATGCGCGCATCGTGGTGAAATGAAATGGCTCAGGCCGGCGACATCAGAAAATCGGCAGGTCGTGGGGAAACGATAATTGTCGTGGTAAAATGATTATAATTTAGCTTGGTCGTGGCGAAATGATAACGAAAGGCGCCTGAGCATGAAAAAGGCCGGGGTGTCGCCACCCCGGCCTTCATTCTGTCGGATGCAGACGGATCAGGCCGCCAGCAGGCCGCGCAGCACGTATTGCAGGATGCCGCCGTTCTTGAAGTAGTCGACCTCGTCCACCGTGTCGATACGGAGGAGGAGGGGGATTTCCTTCACGGTGCCGTCGGCCTTGGTGATGCGGCAGGTCACGTCCATGCCCGGGGTCAGCTTGTCGGCGAAACCGACGAGGTCGATCACGTCCGTGCCCTCGAAGCCGATCGACTTGCGGTCCGCGCCGTCCTTGAAGACGAGCGGGAGGACGCCCATGCCGACCAGGTTGGAGCGGTGGATGCGCTCGAAGCTCTCGGCGATCACGGCCTTGACGCCGAGCAGGTTGGTGCCCTTCGCCGCCCAGTCGCGCGACGAGCCGGTGCCATATTCCTTGCCGGCGACGACGATCAGGGGCACGCCGGCCTTCTGATACTTCATCGAGGCATCGTAGATGGCTTCGGTCTTCGGCTCGGCGATGGCCTCGCCGGGCTTGCCGAAGTATTTGGTCACGCCGCCCTCGGTGCCGGGCACCAGTTCGTTCTTGATGCGGATGTTGGCGAAGGTGCCGCGCATCATGACTTCGTGGTTGCCGCGACGGGCGCCGTACTGGTTGAAGTCGGCCTGGTCGACCTTGTTCTTCACCAGATACTTGCCGGCCGGGCTGTCCTTCTTGATGTTGCCCGCGGGCGAGATGTGGTCGGTCGTGATCGAATCCGCGAAGATCGCCAGGATGCGGGCGCCGGTGACTTCCGAAACGGCCTTCGGGGTCGCGGGCATCTTGTCGAAATAGGGCGGGTTCTGGATGTAGGTCGACTTGTTGTTCCAGTCGTAGGTCTGGGACTCGGTGGTCTTGACCTTCTTCCAGTTGCTGTCGCCGCCGAACACGTCCTTGTACTGGGTGCGGAACTGGCTGGCGGTCACGCACTTGCGGACGGTGTCGGTGATTTCCTGGTTGGTCGGCCAGATGTCCTTCAGGTACACCGGCTTGCCGCCCTTGCCGAGGCCGATCGGATCCTTGGTCAGGTCGATCTTCAGCGAACCGGCGATGGCATAGGCGACGACCAGCATCGGTGAGGCGAGATAGTTCGCCTTCACCAGCGGATTGACGCGGCCTTCGAAGTTGCGGTTGCCCGAGATGACGGCACCGGCGACGAGATCGCCCTTGGTCACCGCGTCGGCGACTTCCTCGGGCAGCGGGCCCGAGTTGCCGATGCAGGTCGTGCAGCCATAGCCGACGAGGTTGAAGCCCAGCTTGTCCAGCGCCTTGTCGACGCCGGCCTTGGCCAGGTAATCGGTCACGACCTTGGAGCCCGGCGCGAGCGAGGTCTTCACCCAGGGCTTCACCTTGAGACCGAGGGCCACGGCCTTCTGCGCCAGCAGACCCGCGCCCAGCATCACGTTGGGGTTCGAGGTGTTGGTGCAGGAGGTGATGGCGGCGATGGTCACATGGCCATGGTCGACTTCATATTTGCCGCTGGCGACCTTCACCGGCTGGCTTTCCTTGCCGGCCTTGTCGAAGCCGGGCTTCGGCTTGACGAGTTCCGACATGAAGTTCTCGGCGATGCCCGAGAGGGCGACGCGGTCCTGCGGACGGCGCGGGCCGGCCAGCGACGGCTCGACCGACGAGATGTCGAGTTCGAGGGTCGAGGAGAACACCGGGTCCTTGGTGCGCGAGGTGCGCCACAGGCCGTTGGCCTTGGCGTATTCCTCGACGAGGGCGACGCGGCCGGGCTTGCGGCCGGTCGACTTCAGGAAGTTGATGGTCTCGGCGTCGATCGGGAAGAAGCCGCAGGTCGCGCCATATTCCGGCGCCATGTTGGCGATCGTGGCGCGGTCGGCGAGCGAGAGCTGGTCGAGGCCCGGGCCATAGAATTCGACGAACTTGCCGACGACGCCATGCTTGCGCAGCATCTGGGTGACGGTCAGCACGAGATCGGTCGCGGTGGTGCCTTCGCGCAGCTTGCCCTTCAGCTTGAAGCCGACGACTTCGGGGATCAGCATCGAGATGGGCTGGCCCAGCATCGCGGCTTCCGCCTCGATGCCGCCGACGCCCCAGCCCAGAACCGCGAGGCCGTTCACCATGGTGGTGTGGCTGTCGGTGCCGACCAGCGTGTCGGGATAGGCGACGTTGACTCGGCCTTCCTTGGCCGTCCACACCGTCTGCGCCAGATATTCGAGGTTCACCTGGTGGCAGATGCCGGTGCCCGGGGGCACGACGCGGAAATTGTTGAAGGCCTGCTGGCCCCAGCGCAGGAAGCCGTAACGCTCGGCGTTGCGCTCGTATTCCAGCTTCACATTGTCCTTGAAGGCGCCCTTGGAGCCGAACTCGTCGACGATCACCGAATGGTCGATGACGAGGTCGACGGGGGAGAGCGGATTGATCTTGTTCGGATCACCGCCCATGGCGGCCATGGCGTCGCGCATCGCGGCGAGGTCGACGACGGCGGGAACGCCGGTGAAGTCCTGCATCAGGACGCGCGCCGGGCGGAAGGCGATCTCGCGATCGGACTTCCTGTCCTTCAGCCACAGGGCGACGGCCTTGATGTCGTCGACGGTCACCGTGGTGCCGTTCTCGTTGCGCAGCAGGTTCTCGAGCAGGACCTTGAGCGAGACGGGGAGAAGGGACAGATCGCCCAATTCCTTCTCGGCGGCCTTGAGGCTGAAATAGTCGTAGGAGGATTTGCCTACGGTCAGTTTTTTGCGGGTCTTCAGGCTGTCGAGCGAGGGCACGGAGCGACTCCATGAATGAACAATTCAGGCGACGACACGAAAGGCATGGAGACCGCTGCTGCGATCAGCCTCGTGGATCGGTTGCGAGCATAGTGAGGCGATGCGCGCTCGTGAAGTCCCGACGATGGTCGTGAGCCCTTGAACCGCGCGATTTTTCTGGCTAGGCCGCCATGCGTGCCTATGATGCGCGCAATTCGAGCTGGTGAAGGAGCCTTGCCATGGCCGTGCATGTCGAGACCAACGGGCCTGTGACGACGATCATCCTGTCGCGTCCCCATGCCCGCAACGCCGTCGACCGCCCGACCGCCGAAGCCCTCTCCGATGCCTTCCGCGCCTTCGATGCCGACGAGGACGCCCGGGTCGCCGTGCTCTGGGGCGACCATGGCACCTTCTGCGCCGGCGCCGATCTGAAATCCTTCGCGAGCGGCGAGAACACCAACCGCGCCGAGCCCGATGGCGATGGCCCGATGGGGCCGACCCGCCTCGATCTGTCGAAGCCGGTCATCGCCGCGATCTCGGGTCATGCCGTCGCCGGCGGCCTCGAACTCGCGCTCTGGGCCGACATGCGGGTCGCGGAAGAGGATGCGATCCTCGGCGTCTTCTGCCGCCGATTCGGCGTGCCCCTGATCGATGGCGGCACGGTGCGCCTGCCGCGCATCATCGGCTTCGGCCGGGCCATGGACCTCATTCTCACCGGCCGCGCGGTCGGCGCCGCCGAGGCGCTGCAGATGGGTCTCGTCAACCGAGTGGTGCCCGCGGGCACGGCGCGCGCGGCGGCCGAAGCCCTGGCGGCCGAAATCGCCGCCTTCCCGCAGGCCTGCATGAAGTCCGACCGGCGTTCGGCCTACGAGCAGTGGAACCTGTCGCTCGACAGCGCGCTGCAGAACGAATTCTACATCGGCGCCAGCGTGCTCGAGGATGCGGCGACGGGCGCGCGGCGCTTCGTTGATGGCGAAGGGCGCGGCGGCGGCAAGGTCGACTGACGTCATGCTGGCGACCTCGGACCTCGGCATCATCAGGGGCGAGCGGGCGGTCTTTTCCGGGATCGAGCTGACGGTCGGCCCGGGCGAGGCGGTGGTGCTGCGCGGCCCGAACGGCGCCGGCAAGTCGACCCTGTTGCGCCTTCTCGCCGGGCTGCTGTCGCCCACTGTCGGCCGTGTGACCTGGGACGGCGCATCGATCGCCGACGACCGCGAGGCCCACGGCCGGCGCCTGCGCTACGCGGGCCATGGCGACGCGCTGAAACTCGCCCTGACCGCCTTCGACAATCTCGCCTTCTGGGCCCGCTTCGAGGGCACGCCGGTCGATGCCGTCGACGCCGCCCTCGACCGTTTCGGGCTGGGCGCCCTCGGCCCTCTGCCGGCGGGCGTGCTCTCGGCCGGGCAGAAGCGCCGCCTCGGTCTCGCCCGCCTCGCCCTCGCCCGACGTCCCCTGTGGCTGCTGGACGAGCCGACGGTCAGTCTCGACGCCGCCTCGGTCGAAGTGCTGGCCGGGCTGATCTGGGATCATCGCGCGGTCGGCGGCATGGTGGTGGTCGCCACCCATGACGGCCTGGCGTTGCCCAATGCCCGGACCTTCGTTCTGGAGAAGGCGGCATGACGCTGTTTTTCGTGGAAAGCACCCACCTCACCCCATCCCTCTCCCCCCTGAAGGGCGGAGAGGGGGCTGCTGTCGGGTGGGCTTTCGACGAGGCTTCGCGATGAGTGCTTTCCTTGCCCTATTGCGGCGCGATCTGCGCCTTGCTTTCGCGCAAGGCGGCTCGGTCGGGCTCGTCATCGGCTTTTTCGTCATCGCGGCGACGCTGTTCCCCCTCGCTTCCGGGCCGGAGCGGGCGGAACTGGCGCGGGTGGCGCCGGCCGTGATCTGGATCGGCGCCCTGCTGGCGACCCTGCTGTCGCTCGACCGGCTGTTCCAGGCCGATCTCGAGGATGGCGGTCTCGACCTGCTGCTGCTCGGCGGCGCGCCGGCTTCGGTCGTGGTGCTGGCGAAATGCCTCGCCCATTGGCTCTCGACCGGATTGCCGCTCGTTCTCGTCTCGCCGCTGCTCGGCCTCCTGCTCGGGCTGGAGCCGGTGGGCATCCTCATGCTGGTGAAGACGCTGCTGCTCGGCACGCCGACCCTGTCGCTGATCGGCGCGGTCGGGGCGGGGCTGACGGTCGGGGTGCGGCGGGCCGGCATCCTGATCGCCGTGCTCATCCTGCCGCTTTACGTGCCGGTGCTGATCTTCGGGGCGGGGGCGGTCGATCTCGCCACCCTCGGCCTCGATACCGGGCCGTCGCTGGCGCTTCTGGGCGCCGTGCTGCTGGTCAGCCTGCCGGTCGGCACCCTGGGGGCGGCTGCGGCACTTCGCCTTGCTGTACTTTAGCATGATTTGGATCATGTTGTCGGGCGGGGCGGTCAGGGATAAGACATCATCATGTTGACGCGCCTCGCCAACCCGACCCGTTTCCTTCGCCTCGCCGACCGGCTGCTGCCCTGGCTCGGCGCCGCCACCGTGCTCGCCTTCATCGCCGGCCTCGTCTGGGGCCTCGGCTTCGCGCCGGCGGATTATCAGCAGGGCGACACGGTCCGCATCATGTTCGTCCATGTGCCCGCCGCCTGGCTCGCCATGTTCGGCTATTCCTTCATGGCGGTCGCGAGTTTCGTCGGCCTCGTCTGGAAGCACCCGCTGGCCGATGTCGCGGCCAAGGCGGCGGCGCCGCTGGGCGCCGGCTTCTGCCTCGTCGCCCTCGTCACCGGCTCGCTCTGGGGCCAGCCGATGTGGGGCACCTGGTGGGTGTGGGACGCCCGGCTCACCTCGATGCTGGTGCTGTTCTTCCTCTATGTCGGCTATATCGCCCTATGGTCGGCGATCGACGAGCCGGAGCGGGCGTCGAAGGCGGCGGCCATTCTCGCCCTCGTCGGCGCGGTCAATGTGCCGATCGTGAAATTCTCGGTCGACTGGTGGTCGACCCTGCATCAACCCTCCTCGGTGATGCGCCTCGACGGGCCGACCATCGACCCCTCGATCCTCTGGCCGCTGCTGGTCAACGCCATCGCCTTCCAGCTCTATTTCGTCACGGTCCTCTTGTGGCGGATGAAGGCGGAGCTGATCGGCCGGCGGGTGCGGGCGCTCACCCTCGGCCTCGCCGCCCGGGAAGCCTGAACGCCATGGATACCGTCGCCACCTTTCTCGCCATGGGCGGTTATGCCGGTTTCGTCTGGCCGTCCTTCGCCCTGACCTTCGTCGTGGTGATCGGCCTCGCTATCGCCAGCCGCCGGGCCTTGCGCAAGGCGGAGCGCCAGCTGGCCCTTTTGGAACAATCGAGGCCGGCGCGTCGCGCCCGGCCGGGAAAAGCCGCATGACCCCGCGCAAACGCCGCCGCCTGACCATCGCCATCGCCGGTCTCGCCTGCCTTGGCGCCGCCGCCGGTCTCGTCCTCTATTCGCTGGGCGACCAGCTGGTGTTCTTCCTGTCGCCGACCGATGTCGTCGCCAAGGCGCCGCCGCCCAGCCAGCGCATCCGCATCGGCGGCCTCGTCGAGCAGGGCTCGGTCAAGCGCAGCGACGACGGCAAGACCATCGAATTCCACGTCACCGACCTGACGACCAGCGTGTCCGTCACCTATCACGGCATCCTGCCGGCCCTGTTCCGCGAAGGGCAGGGCGTGGTCGCCGAAGGCAACCGCCAGCCGGACGGCAGCGTCCTCGCCGCCGAAGTCCTGGCGAAACACGACGAGACCTATATGCCGAAGGAAGTCGTCGAGGCGCTGAAGGCCTCGGGGCGCTGGAAGGAAGGCGATCCGCTGCCCGCCGGCCCCCATCCCGGCACGGAAACGGGGCAGAAGCCATGATCGCCGAACTCGGCCATTTCGCCCTCATCCTCGCCTTCGTCGTCGCCCTGGTGCAGGGCATCGTGCCGATGGCGGGCGCCGCGCGCGGCCATGGGCCGTCGATGAAACTGGCGGATACCGCCGCCGTCCTGCAGTTCCTGCTGGTCGCCGGGGCCTTCGCCGCCCTCGTTCATGCCTATGTAACGTCCGACTTCTCGCTGGTGAATGTCTACGGCAACAGCCATTCGCTGAAGCCGATGCTCTACAAGGTGACCGGCGTCTGGGGCAACCACGAGGGCTCCTTGCTGCTCTGGGCGCTGATGCTCACCCTGTTCGGCGCCATGGTCGCGCTGTTCGGGCGCAACCTGCCGGACGGTTTCCGGGCGCGGGCGCTCGCGGTTCAGGGGCTGGTCGGCGTCGGCTTCCTCGCCTTCATGATCTTCACTTCCAATCCCTTCGCGCGGATCGATCCCGCCCCGCTCGAGGGTAACGGCCTCAACCCGATCCTGCAGGACCCGGGCCTCGCCTTTCATCCGCCCTTCCTCTATGCCGGTTATGTCGGCATCTCGATCGCCTTTTCCTTCGCCGTCGCCGCCCTGATCGAAGGACGGGTGCCGCCCTCCTGGGCGCGCTGGGTGCGGCCCTGGACCCTGGCGGCCTGGTCGGCCCTGACCATCGGCATCAGCGGCGGTTCCTACTGGGCCTATTACGAATTGGGCTGGGGCGGCTTCTGGTTCTGGGATCCGGTCGAGAATGCCTCGCTCATGCCCTGGCTGGCGGCGACCGCGCTGCTGCATTCCGCGATCGTCGTCGAGAAGCGCGACACGCTGAAAAGCTGGACCATCCTCCTCGCCATTCTCGCCTTCTCGCTCTCGCTGCTCGGCACTTTCCTCGTCCGCTCGGGCGTGCTCACCTCGGTCCATGCCTTCGCCTCCGACCCGACCCGGGGCTTCTTCATCCTGATCTTCCTGCTGGCGGTCACCGGCGGCGCGCTCACCCTTTACGCCATTCGCGCACCGGCGCTGAAGGCGGGTGGGCTGTTCCAGACCGTCTCGCGGGAAAGCTCCCTCGTCCTCAACAACCTGTTGCTGGCGACGGCGACGGCGACCGTCCTTCTCGGCACGCTCTATCCGCTGATCCTCGACGTGCTGGGCGGGGCCAAGGTCTCGGTCGGGCCGCCCTATTACAACGCGACCTTCATGCCGATCATGGTGCCGCTGATCCTCGCCCTCGGCATCGGGCCGCTGCTGCCGTGGAAGCGCGGCAGCCTGCTGACGGCTCTGGCCAAGGTGAAACTGGTCGCGGCGCTGGCGGTCCTCGGCGGTATCGCCATCGTGCTGGCGACGACCGATGCGCCGGTCCTGGCCGTGCTCGGCTTCGTGCTCGCCTTCTTCCTCGGCGGGGCGGTGCTGGTCGAACTGGCGCAGCGGGTGCAACTGGCGAAGCTCGGCCCCATGGGTGCCTTCCGGCGTCTCGTCACCCTGCCACGCGGTGCCATGGGCATGAGTCTGGCCCATTTCGGCATGGCGGTCTCGGTCATCGGCATCGCCGCCGCGACCGGCTTTTCGCAAGAACATCTCGGCGTCATGAAAGCGGGCGACACGGTTGAAATCGCCGGCTACAGCCTGACGTTCCAGGGTGTCGAGGATGTGCCGGGGCCGAACTACACCGCGACCCGGGGCCGCTTCGAGGTCGAGGGGGTCGGCACCCTGTCGCCCGAGACGCGGAAATTCCGCGCCCCGCCCATGGAAACCACCGAGGCGGCGATCCATTCGACGCCGATCGGCGATCTCTATGTCGTCGTCGGCGAGAAGACCGGGCCGGGCTACGCCACCCGCATCTACTGGAAACCCTTCGTCATGTGGATCTGGGCCGGCGGCATCATGATGGCTTTCGGTGGTCTCGTCTCGCTCAGCGACCGGCGCCTGCGGGTCGGCGCCCCGGTGCGGCGCGCGGCCGCCCAAGCTCAGCCGGCGGAATAGGGCAGGGACATGAACGGCAAATATCGCTTCATGCTGGCGGCCCTGCCGCTCGCCGTCGTCATCGGCCTGTCGGGCTTCTTCTACGACCGGCTGGGCAAGGACCCGGGCGAATTGCCCTCGGCCCTGATCGGCAAGCCGGTGCCCGACTTCACCCTGCCCGGCCTCGACGAGGGCACGCCGGGCCTCGCCAGCGCGGACCTGCGCGCCGGCACGGTCACGGTGGTCAATGTCTTCGCCTCCTGGTGCGCGCCCTGCCGGATCGAGCATCCGATGCTGAGCGCCCTCGCCAAGGTGCCGAAAATCCGCCTCGTCGGCCTCGCCTACAAGGACAAGCCCGAGGCGACGCGCGCCTTCCTCGGCGAACTGGGCAATCCTTACGCGCTGATCGGCGCCGATGTGACCGGCCGCGTCGCCATCGACTGGGGCGTCTATGGCGTGCCCGAAACCTATCTGGTCTCGCCCGCGGGCGAGATCGTGTGGAAGCATGTCGGCCCCCTCGACGAAGCGGTGATCCGCGGCGAATTGCTGCCCCGGGCCGAGAAGCTGCTGAAATGAAGTTCCCTCTTCGTCTCTCGTCGCCCCGGCGCAGGCCGGGGCCTTTCGCCGGCAGGGCGCCTCGATCGGCCCGAGATCCCGGCCTTCGCCGGGATGACGCCAAGGGGTGGCGCGCGCTGGTGCTGGCGGCCGCGCTGCTCTTGTCGTCGGTGCCCGCCCTTGCCATCGGCGTCGACGAGCCCATGGCCGACCCGGCCATGGAAGCCAAGGCGCGCGAGATTTCGCGCGGCCTGCGCTGCCTCGTCTGCCAGAACCAGTCGATCGAGGATTCCAACGCGCCGCTGGCGGCGGACCTGCGCCATATCGTGCGCGAGCGTCTCGCCGCCGGCGACGACGAGCCGGCGATCCAGAAATACCTGGTCGACCGCTACGGCGACTGGGTGCTGCTGCGCCCGCCCCTCGAGCCGGCGACCTTCGCCCTCTGGTTCGGGCCTTTCGCGCTGCTGGCGCTCGGCGCCGGCATCATCCTGTGGCGCCGTCGCCGGCCCGGCATCGAGCCCGAGGCGCAGGCCCTGACGGCGGAAGAACGGGCAAGGCTGGACAGCCTGCTGAAGGACGAGGACCCGGCATGATGTTCGTCGCCTTCGGGCTGCTGGCGGCCGTGGTCGCCATCCTGTTGCTGCGCCCGCTGATGCGGGCCGGCGCCGGCCCCGATGCCGCCGCGGCGGAACGCGCGGTCTATCGCGCCCAGCTGGCGGAACTGGCGGCGGAGGCGGCCAATGGCCAGATGCCGGCCGCCGATGCCGAGAACGCCAGGCTGGAAATCGAGCGCCGCCTGCTGCGCGTCGGCGCGGGGCGCAAACTGTCCGGCCGGCCGTCGCTGGTGCTGGCCTTCGCCGTCGCGCTGGGCGTGCCGGCGGCGGCGGCGCTGCTCTATGACGAGCTGGGGGCGCCCGGCCTCGTCGACCGGCCGCTGGCCGAACGGGTGACCGCGCAGGGCCAGGAAGACGAGACCCGCCGCCTGGTCGATGCCCTGGAGGCCCGCATGAAGGCGGCGCCGGACGATCCGCGCGGCTGGGCTCTGCTGGCCCGCGCCCGGGCGGCCGAAGGCAAGCTGATCGAGGCGGCCGAGGCTTACGAGAAGGTGATCGTCCTGATCCCCGATTCGGTCGATGCCCGCCTCGGCGCGGCCGAATTGCGCATCGCGGCGGCCAACGGCATGGTCGGCCCGGAAGCGAAGGCCCTGATCGATCAGGCGCTGACCCTCCAGCCCGCCAATGCCGCCGCCCGCCATTTCGCGGCCTACGCCAGATTCGCCAATGGCGATACGGCCGGCGCCGTCGCCGACTGGCAGGCGATCCTGAAGGATGTAGCCGCCGACGATCCCATTCGCGATGCCGTGACGGCGGGCCTGCGGGCCGCCGGCGCGCCGGTGCCGGAAGCCGCGCCCGTGGCGCCCGGCCCGACGGCAGCCGATGCCGCCGCCGCGCAGGCCATGAGCCCCGACGAGCGTCAGTCGATGATCGAGGGCATGGTCGCCCGCCTCGCCGAGCGTCTGAAGGAACAGCCCGGCGATCTCGACGGTTGGCTGCGCCTCGCCCGGGCCTATGATGTCCTGGGCAAGGCGCCGGAAGCGGTCGCCGCCTGGGAAAAGGCCGCCGCCCTGAAGCCGGACGATGCCGCCATCGCCGAGGGCCTTGTCGCCGCCAGGGCGAGACTTCCCGTTAAGTGAGCGTTAAGGCCTGCCGGGGGAAACTGACGCCATGGATATCAAGCCGAGTCCCGCCATATTGACCGCCATCGCCTCGCTCTCGCAGGGCGGCTCGGGCGTGCGCGCGCCGGCGACCAAGGCCGAAGGCGTGCAGAGCCAGACGGCGGAGGCGGCGACCCGTCTCTCGACCGGGGTCGATATCCGCGTCGGCGGCGAGGCCCAGGGCGGTTCCAGCCAGCGCCGCGAAGCCCCGGGCGCCAGTCCCCGGCCGCTGCAACCCGGCCTTGGCCGGCTGATCGACCTCACGGTCTGATCCAAGGGGGGCCTTGCCCCCGGGTCGCGTCGCCGCGACAATCGGGCCATGAGCACCGGCCCTCACTTCCATCCGACGATTCCCGAAGGCGACGACCGCGAACGCGAGGTCTGCCGGACCTGCGGCTTCATCAATTACGTGAACCCGAAGATCGTCGTCGGCTCGGTCGTCACCCATGGTGACCGCTTCCTGCTGGCCCGCCGCGCGATCGAGCCGCGGCGCGGCTTCTGGACCATCCCGGCCGGCTTCATGGAGGAAGGCGAATCCGTCGCCGAGGGCGCGGCGCGGGAAGCGATGGAGGAAGCCTGCGCCGAGATCACCATCGATGCCCTGCTGGCGGTCTATTCGATCCCGCGCATCTCGCAGGTCCAGATGATCCACCGCGCGACCCTGGCCAGCGCGGATTTCGCGGCGGGACCGGAAAGCCTGGAGGTCCGCCTCTTCGCCTGGGACGAAATTCCCTGGTGCGAGATCGCCTTTCCCTCGGTCCATTGGGCCTTGCACCATTGGCGCGCGGTCGAGGGGCGGACGGCTTTTCCGCCCTTCACCAATCCGCCCGGCGAAGACGGCAGGGCACCGCTGCCGGCGGCGTGATCAGTCCCGCGCGTCCTTTTCTTCCGGCAACTGGTGGCGGAGGATCAGGGGCATCTGGGCGATGGTGAAGAGGATGGTCAGCGGCATGATGCCGAAGACCTTGAAGGCGGCCCAGGTCTCGGTCGAGAAATTGCGCCACACCACTTCGTTGACGACCGCGAGCACGATGAACAGCAGCGCCCAGCGGAAGGTGAGGCTGCGCCAGCCCGCGTCGTCCAGCTGGAAGGCCGCGCCGAACAGCGGTTTCAGCAGCGAACGGCCGGCGGCCAGCCCGCCCAGCAGGATGACCGCGAACAGGCTGTTGACGATGGTCGGCTTCAGCTTGATGAACAACTCGTCCTCGAGATAGAGCGTGAGCCCGCCGAAGACGAGAACGAACACACCCGAGACCAGCGGCATCACCGGCAGCCGCCGCTCCAGCGCCCAGTTGACGGCGAGGGCGGCCACGGTCGCGGCCATGAAGGCGCCGGTCGCGGTGAAGATGCCGAAACGCGAATTGCAGAAGAAGAACACGCCGAGCGGCCCCGCCTCGAGGACGAGGCGCAGCAGCGGGTTGATCTTGCTCTTGTGCGCGGTCGGGGCCGAGGTCGCCATGGTCACGCCCTCTCGGCCGTGCCGACCAGCGCGCGGGCAAAGGCGTCGGCGTTGAAATCCTGCAGGTCCTCGATGCCTTCGCCGACGCCGATGGCGTGGATCGGCATCCAGTATTTCTTCGAGACGGCGACGAGGACGCCGCCCCGCGCCGTGCCGTCCAGCTTGGTCATGATGACGCCGGTGATCTTGGCGACGCGCTCGAAGACGTCGACCTGATTGACCGCGTTCTGGCCGGTCGTCGCGTCCAGCACCAGGATCGTGTCGTGGGGCGCGCTCTCGTCCAGCTTCTTGATCACCCGCTCGATCTTGGTCAGCTCGGCCATCAGGCCTTCCTTGTTCTGCAGCCGGCCGGCGGTGTCGATCAGCAGCACGTCATAGCCTTCGCGCTTCGCCTGTTCGAGGGCATCGAAGGCAAGGCCGGCGGCGTCGGAGCCGGCGGGGCGGGTCACGACGGGCACGCCCGAGCGCTCGCCCCAAACCGCGAGCTGCTCGATCGCGGCGGCGCGGAAGGTATCGCCCGCCGCCATCATCACCTTGAGGCCCTGCGCCTTGAAGCGGCTGGCCAGCTTGCCGATGGTCGTCGTCTTGCCGCTGCCGTTGACGCCGACCATCAGGATGACATGGGGCCGGCGGCTGGCGTCGATCACCAGCGGCTTTTCCGAGTATTTCAGGATGCGCGAGATTTCGCCGCCAAGGACGGCCTTCACCTCGTCGTCGCCGATTTCCTTGCCGAAACGGCCCTTGGACAGGGCTTCGCGCACTTCGGTCGCGACGGCGACGCCGAGATCGGCCTGGATCAGGGCCTCTTCCAGCTCGTCCAGCGTCTCGTCGTCGAGCTTGCGCTTCTTGAAGAGGCCGGTGATCGACTGGCCGAGGGAGGAGGAGGAACGGGACAACCCGGCCTTCAGGCGGCCGAACCAGCCCGATTTCTTCTCGCCCGTGCCTTCGTTTTCGATATCGGTCATGCGGCGACGAGCTCCGCGCCCGAACGGGCGCCAATGGTAACGCGAATTATATCGCCCGGACGGGCCGGCGCGGTCAGGCGGATGGCGGCGAAATGCTCGCTGCGGGCAATCAGCGGGGTCTCGACGATGGCCTGTTCGGTCCGGCCGATGCGGCTGTCGAGGAAGCGGTGCAGGGCGAGGTCGCCCTTGGCGCGCAGGCGCTCCGCCCGTTCCCTGGCCACGGCGCGGCCGACCTGGGGCATCTTGGCGGCGGGCGTGCCCGGCCGGGGCGAGAAGGGGAAGACATGGAGATAGGTCAGGCCCGCCTCGTCGACGAGGCGCAGGGTGTCCTCGAAGGCTTCCTCGGTCTCGGTCGGGAAGCCGGCGATGAAATCGGCGCCCAGCGCGATATCGGGCCGAACCGCGCGCAGGCGGGCGGCGAAACGGATGGCGTCGGCGCGCAGGTGACGGCGCTTCATCCGCTTCAGAATGAGGTCGTTGCCGGCCTGGAGCGAGAGATGGAGATGCGGCATCAGCCGCTCTTCCTCGGCGAGGGCCTGGATCAGGTCGTCGTCCGCCTCGGCGGCGTCGATCGAGGAAATGCGGAGGCGCGGCAATTCCGGCACGGCCTTCAGCAGGCGGCGGGTCAGCTGGCCGAGGCTGGGCGTGCCCGGCAGATCCTCGCCATAGGAAGTGAGGTCGACGCCGGTCAGCACCACCTCGTTATGGCCGGCGGCGACGAGGCGGCGTACCTCGTCGACGATGGCGCCCATGGGGACGGAGCGGGACGGCCCCCGGCCGTAAGGGATGATGCAGAAGGTGCAGCGGTGGTCGCAGCCGTTCTGGACCTGGACGAAGGCGCGGGCGCGGCCCTCGAAGCCCTCGACCAGATGGCCGGCGGTCTCGCGCACCGCCATGATGTCGGCGACGCGGACCTTCTCGGTCTCGCCGACGCCGAAATCTGGCGCCCAGGTCTCGGCCGCCATTTTTTCCATGTTGCCGACGACCTGATCGACCTCGGCCATTTCGGCGAAACGCTCGGGCTCGACCTGGGCGGCGCAGCCGGTGACGATCAGCTTTGCGTTCGGGTTCTCGCGCCGGGCCTTGCGGATGGCCTGGCGGGCCTGGCGCACCGCTTCCGAGGTGACGGCGCAGGTATTGACGATGACCGCATGGTCGAGGCCGGCGTTTTCGGCGTGCCGCTTCATCACCTCGGATTCATAGGCGTTGAGGCGGCAGCCGAAGGTGATGACCTCGATCCCGGCGGACATGGGACCTCAGGCGGCCTTCACCCGGGGCGGCAGGGCGATCACGCCCGAGAAGGCGACGGCGACCGGGCCGGTCATGATCACATGGCCGTCCGACTCCCGCCATTCCATGTCGAGGCGGCCGCCATCCATCCAGATCACCGCCTTGCGGTCGACGAGACCGCGGCGGGTGGCGGCGACCACGGTCGCGCAGGCGGCGGTGCCGCAGGCGAGGGTCCGGCCGGCGCCGCGTTCCCAGACGACGACGCGCAGCGAGCCGTCCTTCTGCTTCGAGACGAAGGAGACATTGGTGCGCTGGGGGAACAGCGGATCATGCTCGATCGCGGGGCCGAGGGCTTCGACCTTCACGCTTTCGGCATCGTCGACGAAGAAGACGACATGGGGATTGCCCATGTTGACCGCCGAAGGCCCGGCCATTCCGGGGGCCGCGGCATAGTCGAGCTTCACCGTGTCCATGGCGCGGGCGAGCGGGATTTCCGACCAGTCCAGCCGGGGCTCGCCCATGTCGACGGTGATATAGCCGTCCGGCGCCGAGGCGGCGAGCAGGAGGCCCGAGACCGTCTCGATCGAAACCTCGTTGCGGCGGGCACCGGCGATCAGCAGGGCGCCGACGCAGCGGGTGGCATTGCCACAGGCGCCGGCTTCCGAGCCGTCGGGGTTCCAGATCCGCATGAAGACATCGGCCTTGTCCGATGACTCGAGCACGATCAGCTGGTCGCAGCCGACGCCGGTGCGCCGGTTGGCGATCGCCTGCGCCAGCGCTTCGTTGATCTCCACGGGGGAGGTGCGGGCGTCGACGATGACGAAATCATTGCCGAGGCCGTGCATCTTGATAAAGGGAATGCCGTCCATGGCCGCTATATAGGCTGCTTCCGCGCCTTTCTCAACAGAGGACCAGCGGTCGCGGCGGGCCATGCGTCACAAGCGGGGCGGCGGCGACCAGCGGCAGCTCGTCGAGACCGAGCGCAAGGCTCGCGCCGATCAGCGCCTCGACCACGCCGATGGCGCGCGCCAGCGCCGCCTCGGGCGCCAGACCCCGGGCCAGATGCGCCATCAAGACGGCGCCCAGCGTATCGCCGAGGCCATGGGGCGGCCGCGCCACCGGTTTCGTCAGCGCCATCAGGCGGCGTCCCCCGATCAGGGCGAGGGTGGCGAGGTCACCACCCCATTCCAGCGAGGTGACGAGGGGAAAGGGCACCTTCAGGGCTTCGAGCGCGGCGGCGGCCTCGTCCAGACTGGCGATGGGCTGGCCGGTCAGGGCTTCCAGCTCGAAATGATTGGGCTTCACGATATCGGCGAGGGGGATCAGGCGGTCGCGGAAACATTCCAGGATGCCATCGGCGACATAGCGCCCGCCGTCCCGGTCGCCGATCACCGGATCGACCAAGACGCGGACGCCGGGGGTCCGGACCCGCACCCGCTCGATGGTCGCGGCGGCGAGGGCGCCATTTTCGACCGTGCCGAGATAGCCGACGATCACGCCATCGACCCCGTCGAGACGGCCGACCCGCTCCAGCCCGTCGATGATCCCGGCGAGAAGCGAGGCCGGCAAGGTCCCGCCCCCCGGCCGCCCGTGGCCCGGATGGGCCGAGAGCAGCACCGTCGGCACCTCGATCACCTCGCAGCCCAGCATCTGCAGCACGGGACTGGCGGCGGAGCTGCCGACATGGCCGGCCGCGACTCGGGACTGGAAGGACAGGATGGTCGGCACGGGCATGGTGAAGCGATCTTTCGGCGGCGCTTTTGGCACGATAGGCAAGGTAAACCGGCAGGCAAGGCGCATCGCCGCATTTTTGCTGCGTTGCAGCCTTGCCTGTCGTCGTCCGCTGACTATAGTCAGCCCGATTTTCGCAATCTTTTTTCCGATCGAACGGGGAAACCATGAGCACTGTCCGGCCGCGCCGCTCTGTCCTCTACATGCCGGGCGCCAATGCCCGTGCCCTCGACAAGGCGCGCAGCCTGCCGGCGGACGGGCTGATCCTCGATCTCGAGGACGCGGTCGCCGTCGATGCCAAGGAATTGGCCCGCGACCAGATCGCCGAGGCGCTGAAGACCGGCGGTTACGGTTTCCGCGAAGTGATCGTCCGCACCAACGGGCTGGAAACGCCCTGGGGCATCGACGACATCAAGGCGCTGGCCCCGCTCGGCCCCGATGCGATCCTGCTGCCCAAGGTCGAGGACCCGGCGACCATCCTGAAGACCGAGGCCCTGCTGAACGAGGTCGGCGCGCCGGCCACCACGACCATCTGGGCGATGATGGAGACCCCGCTGGGCATCCTGCGCGCGGCCGAGATCGCCGCCAGCTCGAAGCGCCTCACCTGTTTCGTCATGGGCACCTCGGACCTGACCAAGGACCTGCATTCGCGCCACACGCCGATGCGCCTGCCCATGCTCACCTCCCTCGGCATCACCATGCTGGCGGCGCGGGCTTACGGTCTTTCGATCCTCGACGGCGTCTATCTCGACCTCAAGGACGAGGACGGCTATCGCGCCTCCTGCCTGCAGGGCGTGGAACTCGGCTTCGACGGCAAGACCCTGATCCATCCCGGCCAGGTCGAGGGCGCCAATGTCGTCTTCGCCCCGTCCGAGAGCGAGATCGCCTGGTCGCGCAAGATCATCGACGCCTTCGCCGCGGCCGAGGCCGAGGGCAAGGGCGTCGTCCTGGTCGAGGGCAAGCTGATCGAGAACCTGCATGTCGAGAATGCCAAGCGCATCTGCGCCCTGGCCGACGCCATCGCGGCCCGGGGGTAACGACATGAGCACCAAGACCGCCAAAGGCAATTTCTTCGAGGATTTCGCGGTCGGCCAGGAACTGGTGCACGCGACGCCGCGCACCGTGACCGATGGTGACGCCGCGCTTTACACCGCGCTGACCGGCAGCCGTTTCGTCATCCAGTCTTCCGCCGCCTTCGCCCGTTCGGCGGGGCTGAAGGGCGCGCCGATCGACGACCTGCTGACCTTCCATGTCGTCTTCGGCAAGACCGTGCCGGATGTCTCGCTCAATGCCGTCGCCAATCTCGGTTACGCGCAAGGGCGCTTCCACAAGCTGGTGGCGCCGGGCACGACCCTGTCCACGGTCTCGACCGTGATCGGGCTCAAGGAAAATTCGAACAGGGAAACCGGCACCGTCTATGTCCGCTCCACCGGGCGGGACGACGTGGGCGACCTCGTGCTCGACTATTGCCGCTGGGTGATGGTGCGGAAGCGCGACAAGGCCAGCCCGGCGCCGGAAGCCGTGGTGCCGGAGCTTGCGCCGGTCGTCACCCCGGAATTCCTGACCGTGCCCGCCGGCCTCGATCTGTCGAGCTTCGATACCGCGCTGTCCGGCTCCCCCCATCTCTGGGAGGATTACGCGGTGGGCGAGAAGATCGATCATGTCGACGGCATGACGATCGAGGAAGCCGAGCACATGATGGCGACCCGCCTCTATCAGAACACCGCGCGGGTCCATTTCAACCAGTTCACCGAGAAGGACGGCCGTTTCGGCCGGCGCCTGATGTATGGTGGCCACGTCATCTCGCTGGCCCGGGCGCTGTCGTTCAACGGCCTCGGCAACGCGATCTTCGTCGCCGCCATCAACGGCGGGCGCCACGTCGCGCCGACCTTCGCGGGCGATACGCTCTTCGCCTGGTCCGAAGTGAAGGACAAGGCCGAGATCGAGGGCCGCAAGGATGTCGGTGCGCTGCGCATCCGCACCCTGGCGACCAAGAACCTGCCCTGTGCCGGTTTCCCCGAGTCGGGCGAGAATGTCGTGCTCGACTTCGATTACTGGGTGCTGATCCCGCGCCACTGACACAGGGATGCGTCGTCCCGGCGAAGGCCGGGACCTCGCGACGAAAAGGCACCGAAGCCCGGCCTTCGGAAGATCCCGGCCTTCGCCGGGATGACGGGGAAATGGGTTTTCGGGCTTTTGACTTAGGTTTCGTTGACTGGCGGTGATCCGCCTTTAGTATCAGGCCGCCGATGAGACTCCGTTTCCATCGGCATTCAGCCCTTGCAAGGGCAGTTCCCAGGTCGGGCGGGGGTTCGACCTTCAGAAAAAGAGGACCAGCGATGGCTCAAGTCGAGCGTCCGCTCTCGCCGCATCTCCAGGTCTACCGCCTGCCGCTGACCGCAATCGCGTCGATCACCCACCGCGCCACGGGCGTCGGTCTTGGTTTCGGAACCCTGATGCTGACCTGGTGGCTGGTCGCCGCCGCCTCGGGCCCCGAGGCCTATGCCGGCTTCCAGTGGTTCGCCGGCTCCTTCCTCGGCCTCCTCATCCTGTTCGGCTTCACGCTGGCGCTGAGCTTCCACCTGCTGAACGGCCTGCGGCACCTGTTCTGGGATGCCGGCTGGGGCTTCGACAAGGTGGTCTCGCACAAGGCCTCGGTCGCGGTGGTCGCCGGTTCGCTGGCGCTGACCGTCGTCATCTGGCTCCTCGCATTCATTCTCTGAGGACGAAAAGAACATGGCTTCCCCCCGTTCCTCGCTCCGCTCGCCGATCGGTGCCGTTCGCGGCCTCGGCTCGGCCAAGGATGGCACCCATCACTGGTGGATGCAGCGCGTCTCCGCGATCGCCCTGGTGCCGCTGACCATCTGGTTCGTCGCCAGCCTCGTCGTGCTCGCCGGCAGCCCTTACGAAGTCTTCACCGCCTGGGTGGCGCAGCCGCTCGTCGCCGTGCTGCTCGGCCTCTTCGTCGGGGTCGGCTTCTGGCACCTGAAGCTCGGCGCCCAGGTCGTGATCGAAGACTATATCCACACCGAGTCGACCAAGATCGTGGTCCAGCTGCTGGTCAATTTCGCGACCGTGGCCCTGGCGGCCGCGGCCCTCTTCTCGATCCTCAAAATCGCGATCTGAGTGACGTCCATGCCCCAGGCTTATTCCATCATCGACCATACCTATGATGTCGTGGTCGTCGGCGCCGGCGGTGCTGGCCTTCGTGCCACCTTCGGCATGGCCGAGCGCGGTCTCAAGACCGCCTGCATCACCAAGGTCTTCCCGACCCGCTCCCACACCGTGGCGGCTCAGGGCGGCATCTCCGCCGCCCTCGGCAACATGGGCGAGGACGACTGGCGCTTCCACATGTACGACACCGTCAAGGGGTCGGACTGGCTGGGCGACCAGGACGCCATCGAATACATGTGTCGCAGCGCCCCCGAGGCGGTGATCGAACTCGAACATTACGGCGTGCCCTTCTCGCGCACGGCGGAAGGCAAGATCTACCAGCGCGCCTTCGGCGGCATGACCACCCATTACGGCAAGGGCCAGGCCCAGCGCACCTGCGCCGCCGCCGACCGGACCGGCCACGCCATCCTGCACACGCTGTACCAGCAGTCCTTACGCTTCGACGCCCAGTTCTTCATCGAGTATTTCGTGCTCGATCTGATCATGGAAGACGGCGAATGCCGGGGCGTCATCGCCTGGTGCCTCGAGGACGGCTCGATCCATCGCTTCCGGGCGAAGATCGTCGTGCTGGCGACGGGCGGCTACGGCCGGGCCTATTTCTCGGCGACCTCGGCCCATACCTGCACCGGCGACGGCGGCGGCATGGTGCTGCGCGCCGGCCTGCCGCTGCAGGACATGGAATTCGTGCAATTCCATCCGACCGGCATCTATGGCGCCGGCTGCCTGATCACCGAAGGCGCCCGCGGCGAAGGCGGCATCCTGCGCAATTCGGAGGGCGAGCGGTTCATGGAACGCTACGCCCCCTCGGCCAAGGATCTGGCGTCGCGCGACGTCGTCTCGCGCGCCATGACCATCGAGATCCGCGAGGGCCGCGGCGTCGGCCCCAACAAGGATCACATCTACCTGCACCTCGAGCATCTCGATCCGAAGATCCTGCACGAGCGTCTGCCGGGCATTTCGGAAAGCGCCAAGGTGTTCTCCGGCGTGGATGTCACCAAGCAGCCGATCCCGGTGCTGCCGACCGTCCACTACAACATGGGCGGCATTCAGACCAACTATCATGGCGAAGTCGTCACCCTGAAGGACGGCAACCCGGATTCGGTGATCCCGGGCCTGATGGCGATCGGCGAGGCGGCCTGCGTCTCGGTGCATGGCGCCAATCGTCTCGGCTCCAACTCGCTGATCGATCTCGTGGTGTTCGGCCGCGCCGCCGCGATCCGCGCCGCCGAGATCGTGAAGCCGGGCGCGGCGCAGAAGGATCTGGCCAAGGATTCGGCCGATTTCGCGCTGAACCGCTTCGATTACCTGCGCCACGCCAAGGGCTCGTCCTCGACCGCGCAGGTTCGCGGCCAGATGCAGCGCGTGATGCAGAACAACTGCGCCGTCTTCCGTACCGGCGAAGTGCTGGAGGAAGGCAAGCAGCTGATCGGCGAAGTGTGGAACATGTGGGGCGACATCGGCACGACCGACCGCTCGATGATCTACAACACCGATCTGCAGGAAACCCTCGAGCTCGACAATCTGCTGCGCCAGGCCATGGTCACCATGCATGGCGCGGCCAACCGCCAGGAAAGCCGGGGCGCCCATGCCCGCGAGGATTTCCCGGACCGGAATGACGAGACCTGGATGAAGCACACCCTCGCCTGGGCGGACGAGAAGGGCAACGTGGCGATCGATTATCGCCCGGTGCACACCTATACGCTCACCGACGAGATCGAATACATCACGCCGCGTCCGCGCGTGTATTGAGGCGGCGGGATAGAAAGGCAAGGCCAATGGTCGAATTTGCACTGCCCAAGAATTCGAAAGTCGGCACCGGCAAGACGGTGAAGGCCAAGACGGGCGCCAAGCGCGTGAAGGCGTTCAAGATCTATCGCTACGACCCGGACAAGGGCCAGAACCCCAGCCTCGATACCTTCGAAGTGGATATGGACCAGTGCGGGCCGATGGTTCTCGACGCGCTGATCAAGATCAAGAACGAGGTCGATCCGTCGCTCACCTTCCGGCGTTCCTGCCGTGAAGGCGTGTGCGGTTCCTGCGCGATGAACATCGACGGGGGCAACACGCTCGCCTGCACCAAGGCGATCGAGGACGTGAAGGGCGAGGTGAAGATCTATCCGCTGCCGCATATGCCGGTGGTGAAGGATCTGGTGCCGGACCTGACCCACTTCTACGCGCAATATGCCTCGATCAAGCCGTGGATGCAGACGCAGACCCCGGCGCCGACGCGCGAGCGCCTGCAGTCGATGGAAGAGCGCGAGAAGCTCGACGGTCTCTACGAGTGCATCCTCTGCGCCTGCTGCTCGACCTCCTGCCCCAGCTACTGGTGGAATGGCGACCGTTACCTCGGCCCCGCCGTCCTGCTGCAGGCCTATCGCTGGCTGGTCGACACCCGCGACGAAGGCACGGGCGAGCGTCTCGACAATCTCGAGGACCCGTTCCGCCTCTATCGCTGTCACACGATCATGAACTGCGCCAATACCTGCCCCAAGGGGCTGAACCCGGCGAAGGCGATCGCCGGCATCAAGCAGATGATGGTCGAGCGCCGCGGCTGAGCCACGGGGCAGGGTCCGAACATGAAACGGCCGGGCGATCGCCCGGCCGTTTTTGTTTGCCCTGATGAGAAGCCGTGAATTACAGCTTCTTCACCTCCTCGAGGAACTTGTCGACTTCGCGGCGCATCAGCGCGGCCTGATCGGCGAGGGAGCTGGCGGCATTGGCGACCTTGCCGACGGCATGGCCGGATTCGCTGGTCGCCTGGCTCAGCGTGCCGACATTGTTGGTGACTTCGCGGGTGCCACCGGCGGCCTCCTGGACGTTGCGGCTGATTTCCTGCACTGCGCTGCCCTGCTGTTCGACCGCCGCCGCGATGGCCCCGGCGATTTCATTGATCTGGCCGATGGTCTGGGTGATCGCCGTGATCGCGCCGACCGCGTCATGGGTCGCGCCCTGGATCGAGGTGATCTGGCCGGCGATCTCCTCGGTCGCCTTGGCGGTCTGGTTGGCGAGGTTCTTCACCTCGGAAGCGACGACGGCGAAGCCCTTGCCCGCCTCGCCCGCCCGGGCCGCCTCGATCGTCGCGTTGAGCGCGAGGAGATTGGTCTGGCCGGCGATATCGTTGATCAGCTTGACCACGGCGCCGATCCGCTCGGACGCCTCGGCGAGGCCCTTCACGGTGACATTGGTCTTCTCGGCCTGGGCCACCGCCGCCTGGGCGACTGTCGACGACTGGGTCGCCTGACGGCCGATCTCGGCGACGGAGGCTGCCAGTTCCTCGGTCGCGGCGGCGACGGTCTGGACATTGGCCGAGGCTTCGTCGGCGTTGGAGGCGATGGTTCCGGCCTGGACGACCGTTTCCTGCACCACGTTGGACATGACATCGGCGGCGGCGCGCATCTCGTCGGCCGAACCTGCGACGGATTCGACGGCGGTCTTCACATTCTGCTCGAAACTGTCGATGACCTGCACGGTCTTGGTGATGATCGACCAGGTCACCATCGGGCCGATGTAGGTGCCATCGTCATCCATGATCGCCGAAACGCGCAGGTCCAGCGTCTCGGGCCCGAGCCTGATCTTGGCGCTATGCGGCAGGTTGCGGTGATCGGCCAGCATCCGGCGCTGGTGCGAGGGATTCTTGTGGAAGATGTCGATGCAGGTGCCAAGCGCGTTGTCGGCCTTAATCGGCAGCAGATGTTCGACCGCCCGCAGGGTGTTGATCGAGGTGCGGTTGATGTAATTGATCTCAAGCGTATCCTTGTCGGCGGTCATGACGTTGATCGGCATGTCGTCGAGCATGCGCATCAGGCGCTTGGTTTCGCGCTCCTGGCGCACGAATTCGGTGATGATCGACCAGGTCAGCATCGGGCCGATGTATTTGCCCGTGGCGTCGTAGATGGCGGAAACCTGAAGGTCCAGGATCTCGGGCCCGAGCTTGATGCGCGCGCGGTGCGGCAGGTTCCGGGGGTCGGCCAGGAGGCGGCGCTGATGGGCGGGAGCCTTGTGGAAAATATCGATCGACTGGCCGAGCAATTGATCCGCCTTGGCCGGCAGCAGATGCTCGAGTTTGCGTAATGTTTCGATCGATGTCTTGTTCAGATAGGTGATGGAAAAATCCTTCAGCTCGCACATCATGACGTTGACGGGCATGGAGTCGAGCATTTGTCTCAGGGCGGCGAGCTCACCTTTCACCTGGGTGAGTTCCGCCGAAGCGGTGGCTTCAGCTTCCTTGCGGCGTGCGAACATGAATAAAGACCTCTCGACCGGAAATCAGTGAAAGCGAATATCGGCCCCGTTTTCCTAAAAATTGGTAAGTCGGGCCAAATTTTGCTTTGTTAGCTGATGCAGCAAAAGGCGGGCTCTTGAGCGAAATCAACTTGGCGGTGCAAGAAATAACGGCGGATATGATTGCCCGTGTCGATCGCGGCGCCGTCGCAACCTATATCCCGGAGCTGGCGGGAATCGATCCGGCGAGGTTCGGCATCGCGGTCGTCGATGCCGAGGGGGCACAGCATGTCGCGGGCGACGGCGACACGCTGTTTTCGATCCAGAGCATCTCGAAGGTCTTCACCCTCACCCTCGCCCTCGGCAAGGTCGGCGACGCGCTGTGGCAGCGGGTCGGGAAGGAGCCATCGGGCAACCCGTTCAATTCCATCGTGCAGCTGGAATACGAGAAGGGCATTCCGCGCAATCCCCTGATCAACGCGGGGGCGATCGCCGTCGCCGACGCGATCCTGGCCGGTCACACGCCCAAGGCGGTGCTGGGCGAGATCCTGCGCTTCCTGCGGTATGTCTCGGACGACGAGACCATTCATATCGACCGTGCCGTCGCCGCTTCGGAACAGGCGACGGGATTCCGCAACGCCGCCCTGGCCAATTACCTGCGCGCCTGCGGCAATCTGCGCCATCCGGTCGAAATGGTGCTCGGGGTCTATTTTCACCACTGCGCCATCGCCATGTCCTGCCGGCAGCTCGCGATGGCCGGGCGCTATCTCGCCTTCGCCGGGCGCCATCCGACGGCGGGCGGCAAGGTCATCTCGGCCGAGCGGGCCAAGCGCATCAATGCCCTGATGCTGACCTGCGGTCATTACGACGGTTCGGGCGATTTCGCCTTCAGGGTCGGCATGCCGGCGAAAAGTGGCGTGGGCGGCGGCATCCTGGCGGTGGTGCCGGGCAAGGCCTCGATCGCGGTGTGGTCGCCCGGGCTCGACGCCCAGGGCAACTCCGTCCTTGGATCCGCCGCGCTCGAGCTTCTGTCGCGGCGGATGAACTGGTCGATCTTCGGCGAGTGATGCGGGCGCGGACTCGGCCGGACTAGCGCTCGATGCCGCGGCCGGCGTGGGCGGCGCTCTCGATCAACGTGCCGGCGCCATGGGCGGTGAAGGTTTCCAGCAGCAGGGCATGGGGCGTGCGGCCGTCAAGGATGACGGCGGCCTCGACGCCGCTGTCGACCGCATCGAGGCAGGTTTCCACCTTGGGGATCATGCCGCCGTGGATCGTGCCGTCGGCGATCAGGGCGCGGGCCTGTTCCGCCGTCATGCGGTCGATCAGCTTGCCGTCCTTGTCGAGAACGCCCGGCACGTCGGTCAGCAGCAGGAAGCGCGAGGCCCGCATGGCCGAGGCGATGGCGCCCGCCGCGGTATCGGCATTGATATTATAGGTGTGGCCGTCCTCGCTGATGCCGATGGGCGCGACGACGGGGATGAAGTCCGACCGCTCGAACAGATAGAGCACGCGGGGATCGACCGATTCGGGCTCGCCGACGAAACCATAGTCGAGCACCTTCTCGATGTTCGATTCGGGGTCGTGCTTGGTCTTGGTCAGCTTGCGGGCGCGGATCAGCGGGCCGTCCTTGCCGGAAATGCCGATGGCATTGCCCCCGGCGGCATTGATCGCGCCGACGATCTGCTTGTTGATCGAGCCGGCGAGGACCATTTCCACCACCTCGACCGCCGGCTGATCGGTGACGCGCAAGCCATCGATGAAGGACGACTTGATGCCCAGCCGGTCCAGCATCTTGCCGATCTGCGGGCCGCCGCCATGGACGACGATCGGATTGATGCCGACCTGCTTGAGAAGGACGATGTCGCGGGCGAAGGCCTTGGCCGCCGCGTCGTCCCCCATGGCATGGCCGCCGTATTTGACGACGAAGCTGCTGTCGGCGTAGCGCCGCATGTAGGGCAGGGCTTCGGTGATGGTCGTGGCGGTATGCAGCCAGCGGGTGCGCAGTTTCAGGTCGGCCCGTTCGGCGGCGGCGGTATCCGGCTTGTCGCTCATCACAGCTTCCTTGTCCCGAGAGTGGGCTTCGCTTAACCCAATGCGGCCGGATTGCCAAGTGCCGCGAGGGTGGCACGCAACTCGGGAATGCCGGCACCGGTCTCGCTCGACGTCGGCAGGATCACCGGATGGGCCGCGACATGGGGCCGGATCGCCTCGGCGACGGTCTTGGTCATGGCCTCGAGTTCGGCCGTTTTCATCTTGTCGGTCTTGGTCAGCACGATCTGATAGGACACCGCCGACTTGTCGAGCAGCTTCATCGCCGCATGGTCGGGGGCCTTGGGGCCGTGGCGGCTGTCGATCAGGACGAGGACCCGCTTCAGGTTCGGGCGGCCGGCCAGGAAGGTCTCGGTCAGGTCGACCCATTGGGCGACCTTGTCCTTGGAGACCTTGGCGAAGCCGTAGCCCGGCAGATCGACGAGGGTCAGGCGGTCGCCGAGATTGAAGAAATTCAGCTGCTGGGTCCGCCCCGGGGTGTTGGACACCCGCGCGAGGGTGTTCCGCCCGGTCAGGGCATTCACCAGCGACGATTTGCCGACATTGGAGCGCCCGGCGAAGGCGATCTCGGGCAGGCCCGGGGGCGGCAGCTCGGCGAGCCTGGTCGCGCCCCAGGTGAACTGGCATTCGGCCGCGAACAGCTTCCGTCCCGCCTCGAGGGTCTCGGGCGTGACGGCGCCGTCTTCGGGTCGCAGCTTGTCGGTCATCGTTTGCCCGGCGGCCGGCCGCCGGTCGGGCTGCCGGAACGACCCGGCAGGGCCTTCGAGGCCGTCGGGGCACCGGCCGCGACGGCGACGGGGGCCGGGGTCCGGCGCCGGATCATCCACTGCTGGGCGATCGAGAGCAGGTTGTTCCAGGTCCAGTAGATGACCAGGCCCGCCGGGAAGGTCGCCAGGAAGAAGGTGAAGATGATCGGCATCAGCATGAAGATGCGCTGCTGGATGGGATCGGGCGGCGCCGGGTTCATGCGCTGCTGCAGGAACATCGAAATGCCCATCAGGATCGGCCAGACGCCAAGGGCGAGGAAGCCCGGCGGGTCCCACGGAATAAGGCCGAACAGATTCAGGATATGGGTCGGATCGGGCGCCGACAGATCCTGGATCCAGCCGAAGAAGGGCGCGTGCCGCATCTCGATGGTGACGTAGAGCACCTTGTAGAGCGAGAAGAACACCGGGATCTGGATCAGGATCGGCAGGCAGCCGGCCAATGGATTGATCTTCTCGCGCTTGTAGAGCGCCATCAGTTCCTGCTGCTGGCGCGCCTTGTCGTCGGCGAACTGCTCGCGGATGCGCTGCATCTCGGGCTGGGCGTCCTTCATCTTGTTCATCGCCCGGTAGGACTTGTTCGCCAGCGGGTAGAACACGCCCTTGAACGCCAGGGTGAGGATCAGGATGGCGACGCCGAAGTTGCCGACGAGGCGATAGAGGAAATCGAGGATCAGGAAGATCGGCTTGGTCAGGAAGAAGAACCAGCCGAAGTCCACGGCATATTCGAAACGCTCGATGCCGAGGTTGTCGCGATAGGCCTGCAGCAGGTCGACGATCTTGGCGCCGGCGAACAGGCGGTGGGTGACCCCGCCGCTGGCACCGGCCGCGACATCGAGCGCGCCGCCGGTGTAATTCACCTCGAACCGGTCGCGGTCGCCGAAGCGGGTGTGGGCGAATTTCGCCGTCACTTCTGCCGTCTGGTCGGGCACGATGGCCGAGAGCCAGTATTTGTCGGTGATACCGATCCAGCCGCCCTTGGTGGTCACGGGCGGAACGGCCTCTTCCGTCATGTTCTTGTAGTCGTGTTCTTCCAGCTTGCCGTTCAGGATGCCGACCGGCCCCTCGTGCAGGATGAACAGGCCTTCGGTCGCCGGCATCTCGACGCGGGCGACGAGGGCGCGCGGGAAGAGGGCGAGGGGGGCGCCGGTGTTGTTGGCGAATTTGTCCTCGATCGTGAACATGTAGTTCTCGTCGAGACCGATGACGCGGGTGAAGACGACGCCCTGGCCATTGTCCCAGGTCAGGGTGACCGGGGTCTTTTCCGTCAGCTTGCCCGAGCCCGACCAGACGGTGTCCGCGTCCGGCAGTTTCACCGTGCCACCGGCCGGCGCGACCCAGCCGAATTCGGCGAAATAGGGGGTCATGGAGCCGATCGGGGACAGCAGCTTGATCTCCGGGCTATCCGGATCGGTGGTTTCGCGATAGTCGCGCAGGGTCACGTCGTCGATCCGGCCGCCTTTCAGCGCCACCGAGCCATGCAGACGGGCGGTCTCGATGTCGAGGCGCGGGCTGAGGGCGAGGGCGGCGGGGCGCTCCATCGGCACGGCGGGGCCAACGGCGGCGGCGGTCGCCGGGTCGGCGTCCGGCGCCGGGGTCGCCGAGGGCGTGCCGGGGACGGCGGGGGCCGTTGCCGGCGCGATCGCCGCCGCCTGTTCCCGCTGGCGCTGGCGCGGCGCGTCGACGAAGTAGTTGAAGCCGAGCAGGATCAGAATCGAGGCGACGACGGCCAGGATCAGATTGCGATTATCGAGCATCACCGGCACCTGTGGGCGTGATGGGGGGAGTGGCCGCGGAGCGGCATGCGAATAATGTCGTGCCCCTGGGGGGTACGGGGTCGTAACCATGGCTACCGAAGGGATGGCAGCGGCACAGGCGGCGGACCGTCAGCGCGCTGCCCCGGACGGGGCCATGCACGCGAAGGGCTTCCAGCGCATAGGCCGAGCAACTCGGCATGTAGCGGCAGGCCGGCGGCAGGGCCGGCGAAATCAGATAACGCCAGATCAGCACGGGAAGGCTGAGCAGCGCGACGGCGAGCGCGGACAGCCGGGCCCTCACGGCTGCGGGCTCCGCAGCAGCTTCAGGCGGCCAAGGGCCGTGGTCAGGTCGCGGCGCAGATCGTCGAACGGCCGCACCGCCGTCTCCTGGCGGCACACGAGGACATAATCGGTCCCGCCGAGGGCCTGGGCCGGCATGATCTCGTCGACGAGCGCGCGCAGCCGGCGCTTGGAGCGATTGCGCACCACGGAATTGCCGACCTTGCGCGAGGCCGTGAAGCCGACGCGGGCTTCCGCCGCATCGGCGTCGGCACGGGCCATGGCCTGAAGCATCAGGCCCGGGGTCGTGAACTTTCGTCTTGCCCCAGCCACTGCCAGAAACTCCTGCCGTGTCTTCAGGCGAACAAGCCGCAGCCGCACGAATGCCCCTTGCTCGGGGCTCTCATGCGGCTGCGGCAGATCCGTCGAGGCCGGCCTGTCAGCGGCCGGCATGGTCGTCAGGCCGAAAGACGCTTGCGCCCCTTGGCGCGGCGACGGGCGATCACCACCCGGCCACCCACGGTCGACATGCGCGAACGGAAGCCATGACGGCGCTTGCGCACGATGGCGCTCGGTTGATAGGTCCGCTTCACCGGATTACTCCATTATCATTGGCCGACAGGGTGCTTTGCCAGCGCCTTGCCGAAACGAGCCACGGTCTATACGGGGGCTTTGGGCCGAAGTCAACCGGAGTCCCCCGCCTTGCCGCAATCGGCGGGAATGTGACCCGGGTCACGCCCGCCAGTCAGGACGCGGGTTGTTCCGGCGCCGGCATGAGATTAATTCTTAGGCGCCGGCATGAGGGGGGAGCCCGACCGTCGGCGGTTTGCTTGATGTCCGGTCGCTTGCCGGCCAGCCGCACCCGTGGCTGGCGACAGTCCCGCCTTGCCCGCGACGTGGCGGGGCGGCCGGTGGCGGCCCCGCAGAGACCAGGGAGCGCATGATGGCAGACATCCGCGGCACGACTTCGGCCGAGACGATCGACGGCGCCGATGGCGTCACCTCCGGCGCCGACGATATCTATGGCCGGGGCGGCAATGATGTCGTGTTCGGCTTCGGCGGCGCCGATCTGATCGCCGATGGCGCCTGGAGCGGCGGCCCGGCCCGCATCGCCTTCAATTTCGCGGTCCACGGCTTCAGTTCCTGGAGCAGTGGCGGCAACGACGAATTCCACGGCGGCTCGGGCGATGACGTGATCTTCGGTGACGGCGGCGACGACCGCTTGTTCGGCGATGGCGACGACGACATCCTCCATGGCGGTATCGGCAACGACACGCTGGACGGGGGTTCGGGCGATGACATCCTGTCCGACGACGCCGGCAATGAAGTGATCATCGGCGGCAGCGGCACCGACACCGTCCGCTACGTCATCACGGGCACCGGCGATGCCGAGCCCAGCGATTCGGAGCCGCTGTTCCCGACCGGGGTGAAGGGCGTTTTCGTCGATATCGAGGCCGGCCGTTCGGGCTTCGCCTTCACCAACAGCGCCAGCAACCGCATCGCCAATGTCTCCTATTCCAGCATCGAGATCTTCGAGATGGATGCGACGCGGACCGAGGCCGACGAATTCCGCGGCGACAACGCGGCGCAGACCGTGCGCGGCTTCGGCGGCGACGATATTCTGGAAGGCCGGGGCGGGGCGGACACGCTCGACGGCGGCGAGGGCAACGACACGGCGAGCTATGAAAGCGCGCCCACCGGCGTCTCGGTCACGATCCGGACCGCCGACATCAACCAGATCTTCGGCAATTCCGACGAATTGGGCGACCGCCTGATCAGCATCGAGAATCTGACCGGCTCGCGCTTCGGCGATTCGCTCAGCGGCGGCGACGGCGCGAATATCCTGAAGGGCCTCGGCGGCGACGATCGGCTGGACGGCCGGGGCGGGGCCGACCGGCTCGACGGCGGCACGGGCACCGATACCGCCGACTATCAGATTTCGACCGCCGGCATCACCATTTCGACCGATGGCACCGCCGGCACCGGCGGCTTCGCCCAGGGCGACCGCCTGACCAGCGTCGAGAATGTCATCGGCTCCCGCTTTCGTGACGTGATCAAGGGCGAGACCAAGGCGATCAACAATGTCTTCGAGGGGCGGGACGGCAACGACGACCTGCTGGGCCTCGCCGGTGACGACACGCTGGCGGGGGGCCTCGGCCTCAACCTGATCGACGGCGGCGCGGGGATCGACACCGTCAGCTACCGCGATATCGCCGGGCCGGTCAGCGTCTCGCTGCAGGATTTCGGCGGCGGCGGCAATGCCTCCGCTTCCGGCCTGTCGGACACGATCTTCGGCATCGAGAATGTCGATGGTACCGATGCCGGCGATTTCGTCCTCGCGGATGACAATGTGAACCGGCTGCGCGGCTTCGGCGGCGCCGACGACCTGCGCGGCCTTGGCGGCGACGACGATATCCAGGGCGGCGACGGCGACGACGTGCTGATGGGCGGCAATGGCGGCGACCGGCTGAACGGCGGCACCGGCACCGACACGGCGACCTATCGCCTGTCGCAGAAGCCGGTCCATGTCGACCTCGGCCTCGGCCAGGGCTTCACCGGCGAGGCCGCGGGCGACATCCTGACCAGCATCGAGAATGTGATCGGCTCCGCCCATGACGATCTGCTGATCGGCAATGGCCAGATCAACGATCTGGCCGGCCTTGGCGGCGACGACAGGCTGATCGGCGGCGGCAGCCGGGACAATCTGTCGGGCGGCGAAGGCTTCGACACCGCGTCCTACGAGACCGCCGGCTTCGGCATCACGCTCAATCTGGCGGTGCCGGGGGCCAATTCCGGCGATGCGGCGGGCGATACATTCGCCAGCATCGAACGCTGGGTCGGCTCCGCCTTCACCGACGTCATGGCGGGCGACGATGCCGGCAACCGCTTCGATGGCGGCGGCAGCGGCGATACACTGTTCGGCCAGTCGGGCGACGACGTGCTGCATGGCGATGCCGGCGACGATCGGCTGGACGGCGGCTTGTGGAACGACCAGCTGTTCGGCGACGAGGGCGACGATGTGCTGATCGGGGCCGGCGGTGCCGATGCGTTGGACGGTGGCGACGGCATCGATACCGCCAGCTATGCCGGCGCGGCCTCGCGCATCGCCCTCGACATGAACGACCCCGCCTTCGGCCGGGGCGATGCCGGCGGCGATACGTTCGTTCGGGTCGAAATCGTCGAGGGTACGGCTTTCGACGACGAGATTCGCGGCGCCCGCGACCAGGCCACGACCTTACGCGGCGGCCGGGGCGCGGATACGCTGGTCGGCGGCGACCTGGCCGACACGCTGCAGGGCGGCGGCGAGAATGATGTCCTGATCGGCGGCATCGGGGCCGATCGTCTCGACGGCGGCGACGGTTTCGATACCGCGTCCTATGAAAACTCGATCCGCAGCGTCATCCTCGATCTTCGGCCGGTGCCGGAATTCACGGGGGGCGACGCGACGGGCGACAGTTTCACCTCGATCGAAGCCTTCCGGGGTAGCGCCCATGTCGACATCTTCATCGGCAACGATCAGGACCTGACCTTCGAGGGGCTGGACAGCGGCGATCTCTTCCTCGCGGGGGCGGGGCGCGAGGCTTTCGTCGGCGGCCAGGGCGGCGATATCGCCTCCTATCTGCTGGCGGGCGGGGCGGTGCAGGTCGATCTGGCGGGTATTGCCCGCAACACGGGCTTCGCCGCCGGTGACCGCTATTCCTCGGTCGAGACATTGCGCGGCTCGGATTTCACCGACCTGCTGCAGGGTGACGCCGATGGCAACCGTCTTGAAGGCGGCGGCAGCGGCGACCGGATCGAGGGCCGGGGGGGCGACGACGCGCTGCTGGGCGACGGCGGCGACGATGTGCTGGTCGGCGGCGCCGGGGCGGATGCCCTGACCGGCGGCGACGGCATCGATGCCGCCAGCTATGAAGAGACCACGGGCGTTACCGTCGCCCTCGACGGCGGCGTGGCGGGCACGGGCGACGCGGCGGGCGACACCTTCGCCGGGATCGAGAATCTTCTCGGCTCCGCCACCGGCCGCAACAACCTGCGAGGCGATGGCGAGCGCAACGAGTTGGTCGGCGGCAATGAGCTCGACAAGCTCGAAGGCCTCGGCGGGCAGGATACCCTGCGCGGCGGGCGCGGCGACGATCGCCTGTTCGGCGGGGCCGAGAACGACACGCTGTTCGGCGGGCGCGACAACGACACGCTCTCCGGCGGCTCGGGCCGTGACAGCCTGCGGGGCGAGGAAGGGGACG
>JAOZVS010000111.1 GCA_025869435.1 Zavarzinia sp. | reverse complement strand
GGCCTCGCCCCTGAAGATCATCCAGATGCTGAACGGCTTCGGCCCCCTCGGCTGGTTCGCCAATCACCTGCAGACGCTGGGCAAGGGCGGCACGCCCCGCCCGGAACTCGGCATCTTCGGCGCATTCCTGCGCTATCAGATGGGCGAGATGCGGGCGGCGAAAGCAATGCACGCCGCCCGCAAGTCTCAGGCGTAGGTCACTTCGGTCATCATGCCGGTCGCCATGTGCAACAGGTTGTGGCAGTGGAACAGCCAGCGACCGGCATTATCCGCATCGAAGGCGATGGTGACGCGCCCCCCGACCGGCACCAGCACCGTGTCGCGGCGCGCGCCCGCCACGGGCTTGCCGTTCAGGGCGGCGACATCGAAATGATGGCCGTGCAGGTGCATCGGATGGGCCATCATGCTCTCGTTCACCATCTCGACCGCGACGCACTGACCGGGCTTGACCGCGACCGGCAGGCGATCGGCCCATGAGCGGTCATCGATCGTCCAGACGTAAGGCATCATCGAACCCGTCAGGCGGATGCGCCGCGTGACCTCGGCCGGGCGGGCATCCACCCCCTCGGCCACGAGCAGGCTTTCCAGCGACAGATCGACCGGCGGCGCGACCTCGGCCGCCTTGTCGGCGATCCTGGGCACGCTCGCCCCCGTCGGCGCCAGGACGATGCCGGTGCGGGCGCGGTCGCCTTCGCGCTGGGCCAGCACCGGCACGGCGGCGCCATCCGTTCCCAACTGCAGCAGGATATCGATGCGCTGGCCCTGGGCCAGCGGCACCTTGGCGACCTCGACCGGCTTCACCGGATTGCCGTCGACCGCCATCACCGTGCCGGTCAGACCGCCGAAATCGACCCAGAAGGCGGTCGCCGCCGCGCCGTTGATCAGGCGTAAATATACCCGCCCGCCCGTCTCGACGGTGACCACCTGCGGATCGTCCAGCGTGCGATCGTTGGCCAGATAGGCATCGAATTCGACATCGTTCAGGTCCATGCCCGGCATCATGTGGCCCATGGCCGAATGATCCATGCCGCCCATAGTCCCCATGCCACCCATGTCCATGCCGCCATGATTCATCATGCCGCCGGCGAGGCCCGCCACCAGCTCCTCCGGCGCCTTGAAGCTGAAATCGTGGAGGAGGACCGTCACCTCCTGGGCGTCCCGGGCGAGGTCATCCTTGCCACGCACGATCAGCGGCGCGGCCAGCAGGCGCATTTCCTGCAGGCCGTGGTGCGAATGCATCCAGTGTGTCCCGGTGCGGGGCGCGAAGTCGTAATCGGCGAAGCCGCCATCAGCGATCGGCCGGGCATAGCCCGTGTCGGTCACGCCGTCCTGGTCGGGCGGCGGGGTCTGGCCGTGCCAATGGATGATCGTCGGCTCGCCGATGCGGTTCTCGAGCCGGAGGCGGAACGCCTCGCCCGGCGGAAGAACGAGGCCGGACTCCCCGCCCGGCCCGCGCAGGCCGAGAACGGAGGCGGGCTTGCCCCGGACCTCGATGGTGCGTCGCTCGGCCGTCAGCGTGAGGGGGGCGGCATAGGCCATGCGGCCGAGGGCGGGCGTGGCCAGGACAAGGGCAGCGGACGCCACGAACTGGCGCCGCGAAAGGCGAAGGGTCATGATCTCTCTCGTCTGAAAAAAGGCTGAAGGGCGGATTTTCAGGCGAGGGGGCGCGGCGGCCGGTAGAGCGGCGGCGATACCGCCCCCGGCAGGCCGGCGAGGGCGACGGGCGGGGGTGTCGGGGCCGCGCGGTGATCCTTCGCCCGGCCTTCCGCCGACGCGGGCAAGGGCGTGGCCGGCAGGCAATGAAGCGCGCAGGCCGCCCCGGCGCAGCAGCCCGGATTGGCCGGCGCCCTGGCCGGCTCGCCGCCCGCGTGGTCGGGGCAAGGCGCGGCCGTGGCCGATGCCGCCGAAGCCGAGGGCGCAGGCAGGCTCACGATCCCCGCCGGGAGGGCGAGAAGCCAGAAGAGCGCGGCCATGAAAGCCGCCGCCATCCGCGAGGATCTGCCGAGGTGCCGTTCCATGAGAGGGAATCTAGGCGCCCGCCTGCCGATTTCCATGTGTTTTTTCGCGGAATTGATCCGCCTCAAGGAGGGGACGCGGCCGCCGTCCTACAAGGGACACGACCAAGAGATTTTGATGCCCTGCGGCAGGAGGTCGACCGGCAGTTCAACAGGATGCCCATGGACCCGGGTCTCGGTGAGGCGCTGCCCGGAATGTCCACGGCCCGGAACGCCGGAATGATCGCCGCGCCGAAGCCCGCATGGGCACAGGCCCGAAATATCGAGGTCGATCGCGCCGCCTGACTCCCCCGGGTGGCGCGCCCCGCAGCCCTGGACGGTTACCCCGCCGTCCGGGGCTGTTTATTTTCGGGGCTGGTCTTCAGGGGGCCGATCCTCAGGGGAAGCAATGTCAGATGGCCTGTAAGCCGG
>JAOZVS010000110.1 GCA_025869435.1 Zavarzinia sp. | reverse complement strand
CCCACCAGCCGGAAGTGGCCCAAGGCGAATTCTCCGTTCACCCTCGCGAACAATGATCGGCAGGGCCGATATCAGCCCTGCCCCTGCCCGAGGAAGGGGGGGCGCTCGCCGCCGCCATGGACTTCCAGCGCCGCGCCGGTGACATGGGCGGCCATCTCGCTGCCGAGGAACAACACACTGTTGGCGATATCCTGGGGCAGCGCCATGCGCCCCTGCGGCAGCGCCGCCTCGATCCGGGCGAGGCCTTCGGCGCCGCCATAGTGATCGAGCGCGGCCTCGGTCCTGATCATGCCGGCGACGATGGCGTTGACCCGAATCTTGGGCGCCCATTCCTGGCCGAGGGATCTCGTGAGCGAGACGAGACCCGCCTTGGCCGCGCCATAGACCGCCGTGCCGGGCGACGGCCGCACCGCCGACACAGACGCGATATTGACGATGGCCCCGCCCCCCGCCTGCCCGCGCATGACGAGGCAGGCGCTCTGCGAGAGATAGAGCGGCCCGAGCAGGTTGAGGCGGAGGATCGCCTCGGCGAAGCGGGGCGAGGATGTCGCGGCATCGGCATTGGGCGAGCCGCCGGCATTGTTGACCAGAAGATCGAGCCGGCCGAACAGCTCGACCGCCGTATCGACGAGGCGCTTGCCCTGTTCCGGGTCGCGCACGTCGGCGGCAACGAAGACCGCCTCGCGTCCCCGCGCCGCGACCGGGAGATCCGGTACGCTCCGGCCACAGATGACGACATGGGCGCCGGCCGCCAGCAGGCTTTCGGCGATCACCTTGCCGGTGCCCTTGGTGCCGCCGGTGACGATCGCGACCTTGCCCGTATAGTCGATGCCCATGCCCTGTTCCTCGTCATCCCGGCGAAGGCCGGGATCTGTCGACGGTTACGCCCCCTCGTCTGAAGGCCCCGGCCTTCGCCGGGGCGACGAGACGGAAGCCTCAGAATTCCGAGTAGCGGAAGTTGCCGTTGTCGATCGCTATATCGGCGCCCGAAATGAATTTCGACTCGTCGGAAGCGAGGAACAGCACGAGATTGGCGACGTCTTCCGGGTAGCAGAAACGGTGCCCCATGGGCGACTGCTTGATCATCTCGACATCGGCGTCGGGTGGCAGGCCCATCTGGGCCAGCACCATCGGCGTCAGGATGCCGTCGGGACACAGCGCATTACAGCGGATGGCGTAGCCGCCGGTCTTGGCGTGGGCGTTGACGCTGCGGGTGAGCGAGACGACGGCGGATTTCGCGGCGGCATAGGCGAAATAGTTGGGACTGCCGAGGTGCGATGTCACCGATCCCATGTTGATGATGTTGCCGCCCTTTTCCTTCATGTTGAGGACGCCGTGCTTGCAGCCGAGATAGTAACCGGTGACATTCACGTTTAGCGTCTTCTGCCAATCCTCGATGCTCATGTATTCGATCGAGGCCTGGATGAGGATGCCGGCATTGTTGACGAGCACGTCGACATGGCCGAATTTTTCCTTCGCGGCGGCAAAGGCGGCGACCCAGTCCTCTTCCCTGGTGATGTTCAGCGGCAGAGCGATGGCCTCGCCGCCGATTTCCGCCGCCGTCGCCTTCGCCGTCTCGAAATTGGCGTCGGTCGCGATGATCTTCGCGCCTTCCCGAGCCAGCAGCAGGGCATCGGCCCGGCCGGCACCGCTGCCGGCGCCCGTGATCATCACCACCTTGTCCTGTACGCGGCCCATTACGTCTTTCCTTCTTGTCTCCGCCCGGCCTTCAGGCCCGGGCGGCTTGCTGCGGCGGCAGGTCCTGGTCCTGATTGGTCCTCGCGGCCGCGATGTCGTTGACGGCGATGAAGCCGAAGGTCATGGCCGGTCCGAGGGTGGAGCCCGCGCCGGGATAGGATTCCGCCATGATCGAGGCCGAGCAGTTGCCGATGGCGTAGAGACCGGCGATCGGCTCCCCCGCCTCGTCGAGGACACGCGCCCGCGCGTCGGTCTTCATGCCGCCCTTGGTGCCGATGTCGCCGAGATCGACGCGCATGGCATAAAAGGGCGCCTTTTCGATCGGGCCGAGGCAGGGGTTCGGCTTCACGAAGCGATCGCCGAAATAGCGGTCATAGACATTGTCGCCCCGGCCGAATTCCGTGTCCTTGCCGGTGCGGGCGTAAGTGTTCATCTGGGCCACGGTCTCGGCCAGGCTTTGCGCCGGCACGCCGATCTTGCCGGCGAGTTCGGCGATGGAGCCGGCGCTATAGATCACGCTGTCGAACCATTCGGGTGGCAGGCTGCGGTCGGGCTGCATCATGCCGGGCATGATGCCGCCGACGACGTAATTCCTGCGGAAAGTCGCGTCGAACACCATCCAGCAGGTCAGGCCGGCGCCGGTCTTCTGGTGCTCGGTGATCATGGCATAGCCGAAATCATTGTAGGAAATCGCCTCGTTGACGAAGCGGCGCCCCGCCGGATTGACGATCACGCTGCCCGGCCAGCCGCGTTCCATGAACATGCCGACGCGGGATTCGGTGTTGGGCGTGTCGCGCGACGGCAGGCGCATGGTCGGCGCCCACCAGGCGAGATCCATGAACTCGAGCGCGGCGCCCATCTCCCGCCCGGCGCGGATGGCATCGCCCGTGTTGTTGGGGTAAGGCGTAACTGACCAGGTATCCGAGGTCGGCTGCGGCAGATGGGCCTGACGCATTTCCGCGCTGCGCTCGAAACCACCGGCGGCGAGGATGACCCCCCGCCGGGCCGTGATCGTCATGTCCTTGCCATCGCGGGAGATGACGGCGCCGGTCACCCGTTCGCCGTCGCGGGTCAGGCGTTGCAGCCTTGCATTGATCACCCGCGGCACGCCGCGCCTGACGAGCCCGCGCAGCAGACCGCCCGCCAGCGCATTGCCCATCGACAGGCGGCGGTCGCGCTTCGTCTTCATCCGCCAGCCAAGATCGGTCGCATAGGCCCCGATCAGCTTGAGAAGGACGAGCGGCCAGCCCGGCTTCTTGGTCGTGATCGCCCGGGCTTCCTTGACGGTCAGGGAGATCCGCCCGAACAGGCGCATCAGGGCATAGGGCTCGCGCAGGCGCCAGTAATCGTCGCCCAACTCGCTGCCGTCGACCGCGTCCGGGTCCATGGTGCGGCCGCCCGGCAGGGCGCCTTCCCGGTCCGGGTAGTAGTCGGGATATTCCATCACCGCCTTGAAGCCGAGGCCGACCTGATCCTTGGTGTAGCGAACCATGGGCATGGCGTTGTCGACATAGGCTGCCAGTTTCTCGTCCGCGACCTGGCCCCTGGTACAGGCGCGCAGATAGGTCAGGGCCTTGGCCCGGTCGTCGAGGCCGCCGAGATCGTCGTTGCAGGGCACCCAGATCGCCCCGCCCGAGACGGCGGAAGTGCCACCGAAACGATCGCTCTTCTCGACGAGGAGGACGGAGAGGCCGAGATCATGGGCCCGGTTGGCCGCCAGCATCCCGCCCGCGCCACTGCCGACGACGATGACGTCGAAGACCGCGCCATCGGCGATGCTGTCGCTGCCTGTTCCCAGGGTCATGCCCGTTTCCCCCTCGCCACGTCTTGTCCTCCCCTGTCCCGGGGATGTCGGCGCCATTCTTGCCCTGAGCCCTGTCCCGGCATCGTCCCGTTGGACTAGGCGCCCGTTTTCACCGCCCCAGCAGCGTGTTGCGCAGCGAGCCGCCTTCGCCCACCTCGGTCATCAGGGTCGAGGTGACGCGGAAGGTGCTGCGGGCAATCCACCAGCGGCCCTCCGCGCGGATGTATTCATCTTCGTAATAGCCCGAGACCTGCGCGGCCGAACTTGTGTCGAGGTTGATCTGATGGAAATAGAGATCCCAGGTGCCATGCGCGCGGTCGGGTCCGTCGAGCACGATCACCGGGTTCTGGGCGTGATGCATGTCGAGGATTGTGTCGCGGCAGCCGACCATCTCGAACAGGTTGACGAAGGAGTCCCGCCCTTCGTGCACGCCCATATAGGCGGCGTCGATCACCGCGTCCGGGCGGAAGCAATTGCGCACCACATCCGGCTGCTTGCGGTCGCAGCCCCGGAAATAGCTGTGCTTCAACTCGTGAATCGCCGCCTTGTCCTCCAGCGCGGTTACCCGCGCGGCCCTGTCCTCGAGCGCGGCAATGCGCGCGGCAAGGCTTTCCAACGTCTCGGCCATGGCCGTCCTCCCCTTGTTATGGGGCGAAGATTAGCGGGGCGGCTGGACATCCGCCTCGCCCGTATGGACGAGGTCGGCGGCTTCCGGCACCGGCCGGCCGTCGAGAAAGGCTTCGATCATGGCGTTCACGGTCTGCGGCGCATCCTGTTGCACCCAATGGGAGACGCCGGGCAGGTAGCGGATGGTGATGCCGGGCACCAGGGCCTCGGTCCCCACGGTCAATTCCTTGCCGAGGGCGGCATCCGCCTCGCCCCAGATCATCAGGGTCGGCACGGTCAGTTTCGGCACCGGCGGCATTCTGGTCCCGCCCGGCCGGGGCAGGCGGATATTGGCGCGGTAGTAGTTCAGCATCCCGGTCAGCGCGCCGGGGCGAAGGGCGTTGCGCTGATATTCCGCCAGCACGTCGGGCGGGAAATTGCCCTTGTTGCGGGCGTGGCCGACGAAGATCTGGCCAATGGCGGCGGCCCCGTCCCGCGACAGGGCGAATTCCGGCAACCAGGGGATCTGGAAAAAGAACATGTACCAGGACCGGCGTAGCTGCGCGAAGCGCCGCAGGCCCTGAAAGAACAGCACCGGGTGCGGCATGTTCAGGATGATGAATTTCTCCAGCGGGCGCAGGCCGCGCAGGGCGAAGGCCCATGCGATGGCACCACCCCAGTCGTGGGCGACGAGGGTGACCGGCCCGGTGATCCCCCGCGCCCTCGCGGCATCGATCAGCCCGGCAACATCGTCGGCGAGGTGATCGAGCGTGTAGTTGCTGCGCCCCTGCGGCCGCGTGGTCAGGCCATAGCCGCGCAGGTTGGGCGCCCAGGCGGTATAGCCCCGGGCGGCGAAGACCGACAGCTGCGCCCGCCAGGAATATTTCGATTCGGGAAATCCATGCAGCAGCAGCGCGAATTTCTCGCCGCTGCCCGCCTGATCGACCTCGAAATCGAGGCCATTGGCCGACACCCTGATCGTTTCCATGCTCTTTGGCCCAATTCTAGTTTGTATGGACGATGCGCCGGGCCGATTGTGCCCCAGAATCCCCGCCCAAAGACAGGGGAGGATTGCGCATGGCATCGGGTCGGGTTTCCGTCGTCACGGGGGCCAGTCGCGGCCTCGGCCGCGGCATCGCCATCGCGCTGGGTGCGGCGGGCGACACTGTCTATGTCACCGGCCGCAGCAAGGATGCGCCCACCGGCAACTGGCCGGGCACGATCCATGAAACCGCCGCCGCCATCGATGCCGCCGGTGGCAAGGGTATCGCCGTCGCCTGCGATCACCTCGACGATACCCAGACGAAGGCCGTCTTCGACCAGGTGCTGGCGGAACAGGGAAGGCTGGACGTTCTCGTCAACAATGCCTTCGCCATGCAGGATTTCTCGGCCCTGCCCGGCAATTTCTGGGAACGCGATCTGGACGAGTGGAAGCAGCAGATCGATGTCGGCCTGCGCTCCTCCTATGTCGCCTGCGTCTATGGCATCCCTTTGCTGATCAAGGCCGGGCGCGGCCTGATCGTGAACACGTCGTCGGTCGGCGCGCGGGCGCATCTGCACCCCCTGCCCTACGGCCTCTCGAAGATCGGCCAGGACAAGCTGGCCGCCGACATGGCGCCCGATCTCCAGCCCCACAACATCTGCGCCCTGTCGTTCTGGCACGGCCTCGTCAAGACCGACCGCACCCTGCTCGGCCTCGAGCATTTCCCCCAGATGTTCGAGGGGATCGGCGGCTATGCCGGGGCGGAAAGCCCGGGCTTCGGCGGCATGATCATCGATGCGCTGTGGCGCGACAAGGACCTCATGCGGCTCTCGGGCGGGACGTTCTATACGTCCGAACTGGCCCTGCATTACGGCATCAGGGACGAGGGCGATCACCAGCCCATTTCCTTCCGCCAGTTCTTCGGCGCGCCCCTGTTCGAAAAGCCGCTGTGATGGTCGCCGGCGCCGTGGCTCGCCCGATCCTGTGGTGGGCGCTGCTCGGGCTGGGTTTCCTCGGGCTTCAGGCCTATGTCTTCGGCGCCTGGATCCTGTCGGACGATTTCCGGCCCATCGCCCCCGGCCCCGACGCCCTGACCCCGCTCGGCGAAATCACCATGTGGGGTCTCGCGGCGAGTTTCCCCGTCCTCGGCGTCGCCGGCGGCATCTGGGTCCTCGCCACCATCCTGCGCGGCCGCGAGCTGTCGACGGTTCAGATCCTGATGATCGGCTGCGGCCTGTGCCTGTGGCAGGACGCGACGGTCAACCTCGTCCGGCCGGTCGCGCTCTACAACACCCATTATCCGAACCTCGGCACCTGGGCGGAGCATATACCCTGGTGGTTCAGCCCCAATGGCGGCCGCAACGCCCAGCCGCTCACCTTCCAGTCCGCGCTTTATTTCGTCATGGTGCCGATCTGGGTGCTGACCGCCTTCTGGGTGATGAAGGGGGCGAAACGCCGGTGGCCGAGGCTGGTCGGACCGCATCTCGTGCTGATCGCCGTCGCCTTCATCACCATCGCCCAGACCGGGGCCGAGGTCGCCATGGTCCGGGGCGAGATCTTCGCCTATGGCGGCGTGATCCAGGCGCTATCGGTCTTCCCCGGCACGCGCTGGCAATTTCCGGTCTATGGCGCCTTCCTGTGGGCGATCGGCACCGTCGCCCTGGGTTGCCTGCTCTACTGGCGCGGCGAGAGTGGCCGCACGATCGTCGAGGCCGGGATCGAGCGGGTAAGCACCGGCGTGCTCGGCCGGAATGTCCTGCGCAGCCTCGCCATGGCGGGCGCGGCCAATCTGGCCATTCTCGCCTATTACCTCGGCTTCATGTTCGTCTCGCTCTATTCCGATCCCTGGCCGACGGATTTTCCCAGCTATTTCAGCAACGGGATCTGCGGCCCCGGCACCGGCTATGCCTGC
>JAOZVS010000109.1 GCA_025869435.1 Zavarzinia sp. | reverse complement strand
CTATGCCGAACCGGGCGTGATCTTCATCGACCGCATCAACCGGCTGAACAATCTCTGGTATGCGGAAACCATAAGCGCAACCAACCCTTGCGTCGTCGCCGAGACCTGGGTCCATACTACGGCCGGGCCACGCCAGGTGGCGGATCTGGTCGGCAAGCCCTTCGCCGCCCTGGTCGACGGCGAGGCGCATGCGACGGACGCGCGCGGCTTCTTCGCCACGGGCACCAAGCCCGTCTTCGACCTCGAGACCGAAGACGGCTTCCGCCTGCGCCTGACGGCCGACCACAAGGTGCTGAAGGTCGCGTCGCGCACGCGCTTCCGGCGCGAGACGACCTGGGTCGCGGCGGGTGAGCTTCAGCCGGGCGATACGGTCGTGCTGCACGATCATGGCGCCGTCGAGGATTGGTCCGGCGCCGGCACGGCCGGCGAGGGGCTCATTCTCGGCATGCTGGTCGGAGACGGCGTGCTCAAGGCGGACGCGGGCGTTCTCAGCGTCTGGCCCCAGGCCGAAGTGGTGAATGGCAGCCGCGCTGGTGATCCGGCCTTCGCCCTGATGCGCGAGGTCGAGGCGGCGGCGCGGCAATTGCCGCATCGGGCCGATTTCGCGGGCTGGCACGAGATCGAGGGCCGTGGCGAATGGCGCCTCAAGATGAAGGCGATCGCCGATCTCGCGGGCGAATTCGGCATGAGTCCGGGTCGGAAGACGGTCACGCCGTCGGTCGAACGCGCCTCAGCGGCCTTCCAGCGCGCCTTCCTGCGCGCTTTCTTCGATTGTGACGGCAGCGTCCAGGGCAGCCAGGACAAGGGCATCAGTGTCCGCCTCGCGCAGAGCGACGAAGCGGCGCTGCGCGCCGTCCAGCGCATGCTGGCGCGTTTCGGCATCGTCTCGCGCCTCTACGCCCGCCGTCCCGCGGGGCAGAGTCTGCTGCCGGACGGCAGGGGGGGCATGCGGGCCTATGAGACGAGGCCCCAGTTCGAACTGGTCGTCGCCCGCGCCAATATCCTGCGCTTCCGCGAGCGCATCGGCTTTACCGATATCGCGAAGCAGCGCCGGCTGGATGCCCAGATCGAAGCGTTCCGCCGCCTGCCCAATCGCGAAAGTTTCGGCGCGACCGTCGCCAGGATCGTCCCCGCCGGCGAGGCGCCGGTGTTCGACGTATCCGTGCCCGGCATCAATGCCTTCGACGCCAATGGCCTCTATGTTCACAACTGCGGCGAACAGCCCCTGCCGCCTTATGGCGCCTGCCTGCTCGGCTCGGTCAATCTCGCCCGCTTCGTGCAGAGGCCTTTCGAGGAAGACGCCAGCCTCGACATGGTGGAACTCGACCGGGTAGTGCGCCTCGCCATCCGCATGATGGACAATGTGGTCGACGCCTCGAATTTCCCGCTGCCCGAACAGCTCGAGGAAGCGAAGGCCAAGCGCCGCATCGGTCTTGGCGTCACCGGCCTCGCCGATGCCCTGATCATGTGCCGGGCGCGTTACGGCGGGCCGCTGGCGCTGCGCCTGATCGCCGGCTGGATGCATGCGATCCAGCGCGCGGCCTATCTCGCCTCGGTCGATCTCGCGCGGGAGAAGGGCGCCTTCCCGCTGTTCGACGCCGAGAAATATCTGGCCGGCGAATCGATCCGGGGCCTCGACGCCGACGTGCAGGCGGCGATCCGCGAGCATGGCATCCGCAATGCCCTGCTCACCTCGATCGCGCCGACGGGGACGATCTCGCTCTTCGCCGACAATGTCTCCTCGGGGCTGGAGCCGGTGTTTTCCTTCGCCTATACCCGCAAGGTGCTGATGCCCGACGGCACCCGCAAGGAGGAGGACGTCACCGATTACGCCTATCGCCTGTGGCGCCGCCTGAAGGGCGACGCGCCGCTGCCCGATTATTTCGTCGATGCCCAAGTGCTGACCCCGCCCGACCATGTGCGGGTGCAGGCCGCCGTCCAGAAATACGTCGACAGTTCGATTTCCAAGACCATCAACTGCCCCGAGGATATTTCCTTCGAGGCGTTCAAGGACGTCTATCTGATGGCCTGGGCGGAGGGGTGCAAGGGTTGCACCACCTATCGCCCGAACGACATCACCGGCTCCGTCCTCTCGATCGAGCCGAAGAAGGAGGCGAAGCCCCAGGCCGAGCCCGAGCTGCCGCTGGAAAGCGCCGCGTCCCATGCCCGGTCCGAGGATGTCTTCGAGGCGGGCGGCGTCGTCTACATGACGAAGCCGCTCGACCGGCCGGAAGTCCTGCCGGGCAAGACCTACAAGGTGCGCTGGCCGGAATCGGAACACGCGCTCTACATCACCGTGAACGATGTGGTGCAGGACGGGCGGCGCCGCCCGTTCGAGGTTTTCATCAATTCGAAGAACATGGAGCATTACGCCTGGACCGTGGCGTTGACGCGCATGATCTCGGCCGTGTTCCGCCGGGGCGGCGATGTCGCCTTCGTGGTCGAGGAATTGAAGGCCGTGTTCGATCCCCGGGGCGGCCACTGGATGCAGGGGCGTTACGTCCCCTCGCTCCTCGCCGCGATCGGCGAAGTGATCGAGCAGCACATGATCGACATCGGCTTCATCCGCAAGGACGAGGTCGAGGTGCCGGAGAAATTCCGCCGCGCCGCCGAAGCCAGCCCGCCGTCGGGCAATCTGAAGGGGATGCGCGGTTGCCCGCGCTGTGGCCAGCCCAGCCTCGTCCGCCAGGAAGGCTGCGACGCCTGCTTCTCCTGCGGCTATTCCAAGTGCGGCTGACGCCTCACTTGGTTTCCAGCGTGTAGCGTCCGTCCCAGTCGGCCGGGGGCGGGGTGTCGCGGTAGCGCTCCGCCCGCTCGCGGTAGAGGGCGGAGACCGGATCGGCCGGCGCCAGTTCGGCGAAACCCGCCGCCGCCGCCGCGAAATCCCGATCGTGATAGAGCGCGAGCGCTGCGCGGAAACGCTCGATCAGGGCTTTCCGCTCGGCGCCGACCTCCGCCGCGCGGCCGACCAGTTCGAAGATCGGCACCGGCCTGGTCTTGCCCTTGACCACCAGTTGGTCGATCGCGCGCAGCAGGAATTCCGGCCCCAGCTTCGCGGCCGTGGGGCCGGAAACGATGACATGGGTGCCGTAGTGGTTATTCGCCCCCTCGAGGCGGGAGGCGAGGTTCACCACGTCGCCGGTCACGGTGTAATTCAGCCGGGTGCGCGAGCCCATGTTGCCGACCACGGCCTCGCCACTGGCGATGCCGATGCGGGTGCCGAGCGGTTTCAGCCCGAAGACCGGCACGACGACCTCGGCGTTGAAGCGGTCGAGGGCCGCGCGCGCGTCGAGCGCCGCTTCCGCCGCCAGCCGTTCGGCTTCGTCCTGATTAAGGGGCGCGCCCCAGACCGCCATGACCGCATCGCCGATATATTTGTCGACATAGCCTTCGCGGGCTTCGATCGCCTGGGTCAGCACGGTCAGATACTGGTTCACCACCTCGACGAAGCGCTCGGGATCGGCGGCCAGACGCTCGCTGAGCGACGTGAAGCCGACCATGTCCGAGAAGAAGATGGTGACCTGCCGCCGCTCCCCGCCGAGGCGCAGCGCCCCCGCGTCCTCCGCCAGGCGGTCGACGAGGGCCGGGGCGAGGTAATGGCGAAAGGCGTGCTGGATGCGGCGCCGGCCGCCGTCCTCGATCACGAAACGATAGGCATAGAGCCCGGCGAACAGCACGATGGCGCCGCCGGCGAGGGGCAGCACGGGCACCACGATGCCACCCTCCAGCGCGAAGACGGCGCCAAGGAACACGAGGGCGATGGCGGCAAGCCCGGTCAGCGCTCCCACCGCCGGCTTCAGCGCGAAAAAGCCGAGGCCGAGCAGGACGAACCACGAAAACGCCACCGCCGCCTCGACCGGCAGCGGCAGGGGCAGCAACCAGGCGCCCTTGGTGATCGTGTTGATCGCCGCCGCATGGATCAGCACCCCGGGCATGGACGAGCGGCTGCCGAGCGGGCGGAAGCGTTCGGGATCGGCGGCGACCCGGCAGCGGGGCGGATCGCGGCTGGCGTCGCCCTCGGTCAGCGCCAGGCGCTTGGTGCTCCGGAAACGGTCCTCGATATCGAGGGTCTCGCCGATCAGCACGATCTTGCCGGCGAAGGCACGGGCGAGATAGTCGCCGTCGCCCGCCTCGATGCAGGCATTGATGTCGCCGAGACTATAGGTCGGGACATCGCCCGGCCCGGTGTTGAAATTGATCAGGAAATCCCTGTCCGGCACCGGAAAGCCGGCCCGCGCCGCCAGTTCCGTGCCGAAGGAAGTGACGCTGCCGCCGCCCTCCAGCGGGTAGCGCGCGATATAGGACCGCACCACGTCGTCATCGTCGAAGGCCAGGTTGAGGAGGCGGATATTGTCGTCGCCCCGTACCGCCAGTCGCTGGGCGGCATGGGGGCGCAGCACCTCGCGCGACAGTTTCGCTTCGCCCAGCACCAGCCTGCCGGCATCGGCGGCCTTCCGCAGGCTGATCAGGAACGGCCGGTCGCGGCCCCGCAGCAGGTCCGGTCGGTCGAGGGTGACCGGAAAGACGACGTCGAGGCCGATCGCCTTCGCCCCGCCCGCCAGGGCGGCATCGATCACCCGGGCCAGATGGGGTGTCCAGGCGACCTTCGGCGTCTGGTCGAAGGGCGCGACGTGATAGGTCTGTTCGTCGATCGCGACCAGGACGACATCCGAGGCTTCGGGCGGGAACAGCGGCCCGAACAGCGCATGGCGCAAAGGCAGGGCGAAATCGATGCCGGCCCGCGCCAGGAAGCCCAGCGGGCCGGACAGGATCGCCAGCGTCAGCAGGGCCGCCAGGGCGGTGGACAGGCCCGCCCGCCGCAGCCAGGGGCGGGGCGGGCGGGCCGTCCGGTCAGGGTTTGGCAACCGGCACCAGTCGATTGGCCAATGTATCGGGCAGGCTCAGGCTCGGGTCGATCGAGAAGCGCGCGACACCGATGATCGCCCCGCCGGAGCGGACTTCGACCCGGTAAGGCACATTGGCGGTGAGGCGGGGCGCCGAGGCCGGATATTCGACATGGCCATTCTCGCCCTGGCCCGACCACACGAGTTCGGCCGGCACGCGGCCGATGTTGAAGACGCGAACCTCGCCGGTGCCGCCCGCCAGCCAGCTGAAGGCCGGCACGGAGGAGCGGATGACCCGGTCCTGGATCGCGTCGGCGAGGCCGTCGAGCCCGGTGCCGCGCACCGCGACCGCCCCCGCCTCGGTGGCATTGGCGGCGACCTGGGCCGAGGCATTGGCGCAGCCGGTGGCGACGCTGGGTGTCACCGTGCCGCCGATGGTCGTGGCGCCGGCAGCCGCGAAGCTGACCTGACCGCCGACGATCGTCTCGCTCCGGCAACCTTCGAGGTAGGACACCACCAGCTTGCCGTCAGCGCCGAGATCGATCGTCTGGCCGGCGTAGATGAAATCCATGAAGCCGACGCCGGCGTTCGGGGTCGAGACATCCTCGACCACGGCGATCGCGTTGGTGCCGAGATGGGCCAGCGGCGCCTGGGCGCGGGCGATCTGCGCCGCGGCGCCGAACAGCGCGAGGGCGGCGGCCGTTCCGGCCAGGACGGTGAAAGCCCCGCCGTAGCTCCGCCCCGACATCCCGTTGAACTCGTTCATGACTGCCTTCCATCAAAGAATGGCGCCCGCCTAGCGGCTGCGGCGACAAGAAGGACCATAGGACAGCCGCCGGTGCAGGGCAGTGATGGTAGTCACCTATTGGCCGGAAGCAAGACCGGTCAGGCGGGGATCATAGCCGGGGACATCCGTCGGCGCCTCGCCGGTGAAGGCGGCGAATGTGTCGCGAATCACCGCCTCGTCGAGGTCGCGGGTGATGAAGACGATGCGGCTGCGCCGGTCGTCGCCCGGCCAGGCGGGCAATTCCACCGCCGGATGGAACAGATGCTGCACGCCATGGATCGCCACCGGCCGCTCGTGCCCGACCAGATTCACGATGCCCTTGATGCGCAGCAGGTTGGGGCCGCGAAAGGAGGTGAGCACATTCAGCCAGGATTCGAAGGCGAAGGGCTCCAGCGGCTTGTCGATCACGAAGCAGAAGGCACGGATGCGATCGTCGTGGCGATTGGGGTCCTGGTGGTGATGGTCGTGATCGTGATGATCGTGATCGTGATGGTCATGGTGGTGATCGTGATGGTCGTAGGCTTCCGCCTTCAGCCATTTGCCGACATCGGCGCTCTTGGTTGCCGGGTTGAACAGGCCGACGTCGAGGATGAGGGCGGGATCGATCGCGCCCTGCAGCACCAGGATGCGGGGCGCCGCCGGGTTCAGCCGCTCCAGCCGGGCCTCCAGCGCGGCGAGATGTCCGGCATCGACGAGATCGCTCTTGGTCAGCAGCAGGCGGTCGGCCATGGCGGCCTGTTTCACCGCTTCCTCGTGGCTGTTCAGCGTATCGTCGCCGCAGGCGGCATCGACCGTGGCGACGACGCCGTCGAGCCGGTAGCGCGCGGCGACCAGCGGATCGGCCATCAGCGTGTGGATGATCGGCGCCGGATCGGCGAGGCCCGTGGTCTCGATCACCACGCGCTCGAATTCCGGCACCTCGCCCCGCACGCGCTGCAGGAACAGCCGGCGCAGGGCCTCGATCAGATCGCCCTTCACGGTGCAGCACAGGCAGCCGGATTTCAGCAGCACCATGTCGTCGCGCGTGCTGGCGACCAATTCGTGGTCGAGGCCGATCTCGCCGAATTCATTGATGATCACGGCGGTCCGCGCCATGCCGGGGTGGCGCAGCAACCCGTTGAGCACGGTGGTCTTGCCGCTGCCGAGAAAGCCGGTGAGCAGGGTGACGGGAATGCCGGCGTCGGCGGGGGAAGCTTGGGTCATAGGGATGTTATAATATCACATTTGCGGAGCGACAAGCTGGTTGATCTTTTAGAGTAATGCTCTAGAGTGTTGCTCCATGAACCCGCGAGACACTATCATGGCCGCCGCCCTGGCCGCTTTCGATGAACACGGCTGCGACCGCGTGGCGATCGCCGCGATCCGCAAGGCCGCCGGCGTTTCCAACGGCAGCTTCTTCCATTGGTTCGGCTCCAAGGACGGGCTGGCGGCGGCGCTCTATCTCGATTGCGTGGTCGACTATCATCGCGCCATGGCCGGGGCC
>JAOZVS010000108.1 GCA_025869435.1 Zavarzinia sp. | reverse complement strand
GAAGTCATCGCCCGCGAGGATCGGGACGATGGCAAGGCCCATCTGACGGTCGGCCTCGATCCGGCCGATCTCGGCCGCTTCGAAAAGCGCTTTCGCGGCTGAGCCAGCCGCTCAGGCCGGCTTGCCCTTTTCGATCGCCTTGGCTTCGTCCCACAGGCTGTCGAGCAGGTCCAGCGGCTGACGGCCGGCCAGGCCCTGTTCGGCCAACCGCGTCTCAATGTGGCGGAAGCGGCGCTCGAACTTGGCGTTGGTCGAGCGCAGGGCCTGTTCCGGATCGACCCCGAGATGCCGGGCGATATTGGCGGCGACGAAGAGCACATCGCCCAATTCGTCTTCCAGCCGGGCCGGGGTCTAGCCCGCGGCGATTTCCGCCTTCAGCTCGCCGATCTCTTCTTCCAGCTTGTCGAGAACCGGCAACAGGTCGGGCCAGTCGAAACCGATCCGGGTGGCGCGTTTCTGCAGCTTGACCGCGCGCAGCAGGGCGGGCAGGGCGAGGGGGATGTCGTCCAGCAAGCCGCCCTTGGCCTTGGCCGCGCGCTCGGCTGCCTTGTGGTCTTCCCAGCGCGTGGCGTCATGGGCCCTGGCGTCGCCGAAGACATGCGGATGGCGGGCGATCATCTTGGCGGTGATCGCCTCGGCGACATCGGCGAAAGCGAAGGCGCCTTCTTCTTCCGCGATGCGGGCGTGGAACACGACCTGGAACAGGAGGTCGCCCAATTCCTCGCGCAGGTCGCCGCGATCGCCCCGGGCGATGGCATCGGCGACTTCATAGGCTTCCTCGATCGTATAGGGGGCGATGGTCTCGAAGCTCTGAACCTTGTCCCAGTCGCAGCCCTTGTCGGGGTCGCGCAGCCGCGCCATCAGGGCGAGCAGTGCATCGAGGGAGCGGCCGGGGTTGCGCGGAGCGCCGTCATCGTCATACATGGGTTGCAGAATAACGGCCGGCCGCTGCCCTGTCAGCGCCCTGATGCGCGGCATCGCGGCATGACAGGCCGGCGCGGCGAGGGGGGATCATGGCGGATTCATCATCGTTCAGCTTCACGGCGCTTTATACCGGGGAAACCTGGCAGGCCAGCGGGTTGTCGCTGCCGGAACTGCGCACGCCCGCGGGCGATGTGATGTACCGCTTGCTCGGCCCCGCCGAATGGGCGGGCAAGGCGATCTTCGGCACCAACCTGCGGCAGATGCTGGTGGAGCGCCACGCCCTGATCGACCGGCTGACCATCGGTCATCTGCAGGACTGGCCCCATGCCCAGATCCTCGAGATCGCCTGCGGCCTGTCGGCCCGGGGTTGCCGCTTTTCCCGCCAGTTTCCCGAGCTGCGCTATGTCGAGGCGGATCTGCCGGCCATGGCCCGCAACAAGGCCCGGGCCCTGACGCAGGTCTCCGGCCGCTCGCCCCGGCACGAGGTGGTGCCGATCGATATCCTGGCGCCGTCGGGTCCTTTGTCGCTGGAGAGCGTGCTGACCGGCTGCTTCGACCGCACCCGGCCGATCATCGTCATCACCGAAGGGCTGATGAATTATTTTCCGCGCCCCGTGGCGACCCACGTCTGGCGCCGGCTGGCGGAAGCCCTGCGCGGCTTTCCCCAGGCGGCCTACATCATGGAAACCTATCCGGCGCCCAAGCCCCGATTGCTCCGCGCCGCCGCCGGGCTGGGGGCGGCCGCGCTGCGGCTCATTTCGCGCAGTCACGCCGGCATTCATTTCCGCACCGCCGACCAGGCGGCCCGCCACCTCGCGGGCGCCGGCTTCGAGGCGGTGGATATCGCCTGGCCGACCGACGACGCCTTGCTCTGCGTGCTCGATTGCCGGACGGGCGGCGCCCGGGTTTCCGGCTGAGGCCAGATGAACAAGAATGCTGTCCAACGGTGGGGTCTCTGGTGGCACGATCAGCGTTAAAGGAATAGACGGTCCGAGTTGCGGTTTGCTCCGTCGTGGCGGCTGTCTCGAGCTGTGGCACCTGGATATGGATGCCTTCCTTGCTCAGACCTCAGGCCGATCTGACGGCCGGGCTGCGCGGCAATTGGAATGATAGTAGCGCCCAGTTCGACAGGCGGGTGAAGGCTGCCTTCTCGGTCGGCATGCCCGTCGAGCGGATGTTCATCGAATTACAACGCCAGGAATTCACGCGTGCGGACTGGAGCAACTCAATTGAGGATGAGCATGATGCCGTTCGGCGTGAGGACAATCTCTTTTGCAAAATAGCGGCACATGTTTACTGGCGCGCCGATGACGAACATCGCCTGACCGCTGTAAGGGGCACATACCACGAAGTGGGGTGTCTCTGATCGGCGTCAAGAAATCCGTTTCTCGCCCACCAATGCATTAGTCGCATAATATATATTATGGAAATTAAATACCTATGATGCCGGGTGAGGACGATTGGTCCTTCCCCATGATACCAAGGACTTGTCGGCTGTTCCTCGCAGCCGGCCTTCGCCCGCTGCTGGCTCAGGCCGCCGCCTGGGCGCGGTCGCGGGCGGCTTCGGTGTCGCGTACCGGCGGCAGGCCGAACAGGCGGCCGTATTCGCGCGTGAACTGCTGGACGCTTTCATAGCCGACGAAGAAGGCGGCGCTGCTGGCGCTGGCGCCTTCGGCCTGCATCAGGCGCCTTGCCTCGATCAGGCGCAGCTGCTTCTGGAACTGGAGGGGCGACAGCGAGGTCACGGCACGGAAATGGCGATGGAAGGACGACGGGCTCATGCCGGCGACCGTGGCCAGCTGTTCGATCGACAGCCGCTGACGGATATCGGCGCGTAACAGTGCGACTGACCGGGCGATGCGCCGGGCATGGCCGTCGGGCCAGCCTAGACGCCGGATGGCGGCGCCATGGCGGCCCATCAGCAGCCAGTAATGCATTTCGCGCACCAGCTGGCCCTGCAGCACGGGCACGGCGGCCGGACGATCCAGAAGCCGCATCAGGCGAAGCGCGGCATCGGCGACCTCCGCCTCGGTCGGCTCGACCCGCACCGGGGCACGGTCGTCGTCGCCCCCTGCCCTCATCTCGGTCTCGAGCTCGGCGATCACCGACGGCTCGAGCTCGAGCACGAGGGAGAGATAGGGCGCCGCCACGCTCGCCCGCGTGATCTGGCTGACCGTGGGGACATCGGCGGTGATCAGCAGGGAATCGCCGGCGGAAAAGGCAAAACTGTCCGCCCCCATGCTGACCTGCTTGCCGCCCTGAACGACAAGGCAGACCAGCGGCCGGGAAATCGCGTGCTGAAGCCCACTGGGCGCGGTCGCTCGCACCAGACCGAGGCCGGGGATCGGCGTTCGCGCGATGCCCGTGGCATCGGCATGCATGTCGGCGTAGCGGCGGACGGCGTCGAGCAGCGTTGTCATGCCGGCAAGCCTAACCCGCTGATCCTCGCCGTGCACGCGCTTTGGCAGGATCAGGCAAAGAAGCCGCCGCATCCGGCAACCGCGCGCGCGATCCCCGGCGGATAGTCGGCGGGTCCAGCAACGGAGAGCGACATGACCAAGATCACCCTCGTCACCGGCGGCAGCCGCGGCCTCGGCCGCAACAGCGCGCTCAGCATCGCCCGCCGGGGCGGCGATGTCGTCATCACCTATCGCAGCCAGGCGGATGAGGCCGCCGCCACCGTCGCCGAGATCGAAGCCCTGGGGCGGAAGGCCCTGGCCTTTCCGCTCGACACCGGCGATATCGCCAGCTTCGCCGCCTTCGCCGAGACGCTGAAAGCGGCCCTCGCCGCGACCTGGCGGCGCGAGACTTTCGACCATCTCGTCAATAACGCCGGCCATGGCGACCTGACCCCGATCGGCACGACGACCGTGGATCAGTTCGACCGTCTGGTCGATGTCCATTTCAAGGGCGTGTTCTTCCTGACCCAGACCCTGCTGCCGCTGATCGCCGATGGCGGGCGCATCGTCAATCTCTCGTCCGGCCTCACCCGGGTCTCCTTACCGGGCTATGCCGTCTATGCCGCCGTCAAGGGCGCGGTCGAAGTCCTGTCGCTCTATATGGCCAAGGAACTGGGGGCGCGCGGCATCGCGGTCAATACCGTGGCGCCGGGCGCGATCGAGACCGATTTCGGTGGCGGCGCCGTCAGGGACAACGTGGATGTCAACAAGCTCTTCGCCGGTATGACCGCCCTTGGCCGGGTCGGCGTGCCCGATGATATCGGCCCGATGATCGCCAGCCTGCTGTCGCCCGACAACCGCTGGATCAATGCCCAGCGGATCGAAGTCTCGGGCGGTCAGGCGATCTGAGGCGCGCCATCCGGCATCGCCTCAAGCAATGATCACGCTCAGGAAGCGGTCGACCGCGCGTTTCAGGTCATGCGCCTCGGTGGCGAGGCGCTTCGACGACGTGAGGACGCTGTCCGTCGCCTGGCCCGTGGTGGTCGCGGCTTCGGTGACGAGGGTCAATTCGCCGGTGACGGCATTGGTGTCGTCGGCGGTGCGATCGATGTTGCGGGCGATTTCATCGATCGAGGCGATCTGTTCCTCGACCGCCGCGGCGATGCCGGTCGAGGCTTCGGCCATGGCGCGGATCATCTCGTCGATGCGGCCGATGGCGCCGACCGTGTCCCGGGTCGAGGTCGCCATGTCGGTGATCTGGCGGGCGATTTCCTCGGTGGCCCTGGCCGTCTGATCGGCCAGGGTCTTCACCTCGGTCGCGACGACGGCGAAGCCCTTGCCCGCCTCGCCCGCCCGGGCCGCCTCGATCGTCGCGTTGAGGGCCAGAAGATTGGTCTGCCGGGCGACGGCATCGATCAGTTTCAGGACCCGGCTGATGCGTTCGGTCGTCTCGCTCAGGGTCTGCATGCTGCCATGGGTCTGGGCGGCTTCCGCCACCGACCGGGCCGAGAGGTCCGCCGACTGCTGGGCCCGGCGGCCGATTTCCCGGGCTGTCGCCACCATTTGCTCGGTCGCCGCCGCGACGGCCTGCACGCTGTTGCTGGCCCCCATCGCGAGGTCGCCGGCCCGCCCGGTCTGAGCGATGGTCCGTGCCGACAGGCGGGTCAGGCTGGTGGCATTGGTGTCGAGCGTGCCGGCGGCGTCGACCATGCCCCGGATCACCTGACCGACATCCTGCTCGAAAGACCGCGAGGCATCGGCCACGAGCTTCGCCCGATCGGCCTGCTCCCGCAGGCGCCTTTGCTCTTCCCGCAGGCGCGCCTGATCCGCCTCGGTCAGGCGCCGCTCGGCTTCGGCCCGGTCCCGGGCCTCGGCGGCTTCGCGTGCGCGGGCGGCGGCGTTTTCGGCGGAAAGCCGTTCGGCCTCGGCGCCGGTGGTCTTCAGCTGCTCGACGACGCGGGCGATATCGCCGATCTCGTCACGGCGCCCGGTCCCCGGAATGGGCGCCTGCCAGTTGCGCCGGGCGACTTCGCCAAGCCCGCCCAGAACCTCGCCCAGCGGCCGGGTGATCGAGCGCATGTTGATGATATTGGCGAGTCCGAGCAGCGTGGTGCCGAGCAGGCCGACGATCAGGATCGTCAGACGGCTGTCCGTGGCGCTGCTGTTGGCTTCCATGGCCGCGGCGTCGACGGAGGCCGCGATCATCTCGCCGATGGTGCCATTGGCGGTCTCGAGCTGTTCGAAGGCGGCCTGGAACTCATCGATCCTCGCCCGGGCCGCCGCATGGTCGCGAAGCGCCAGATCGGCGATCGCGTGAGCCTGCGCGATATAGGCTTCGAGGGCCGGGGTCACCGCCGTCAGGGCCTCGACGAGATCGCGCGGCAAGGGCAGGTCCTGATTCTTTTTCAGGGCGTCGCGGAATGTCGCGGCGTGATCGGCGATGTCCGCCCTCACCGCCTCGGCATCGGCATTTTCCATGAAAGCCCCGAGGACGCCCGCCCGCAGGGCGTCGTGCATCATGTCGGACATCATGAAATTGTGCTGCGCCCTGGAAATGACAGCCGTGTCGCTCAACGCGGTGCCGAGGTTCCGCGAGGAGACGAGCCCCACCGCCCCGACCACCAGGGTGATCACCGTGGCCGCCACGGCCAGGATGACGAGTTTCAGCTTGATCGACATGAGCGCAATCCGTCCTCGTTCCTTGGTTCTTATCGGGCGATTCTGGCTGACGATCCTGAATTTCTGGTTAGGGTCGCCGTCGTCGCGCAAAAAGCCGCTGGTAAATGACATTGATGTCAATTATCCGAGAGGAAAGGCCCGGCGGGGCCAGAACAAGACAAACGAAATGGGGAGTGCCATGTTCAATCTGAAAGACAAGGTCGCGGTGATCACCGGCGCCGCGGGCGGCATCGGGCGCGGCATCGCGCTGGCGCTGGCCAAGCGGGGCTGCCACCTCGCCCTCGCCGATATCGACGAGGCCAATCTGGCGAAGACGGCGGCCGAAATGGCGGCCAGGGGTATGCGCGTCACCCATTACCGGCTCGATGTCTCGGATGCGGCGCAGATCGCCGCCTTTCCGGCGCGCGTGCTGGCCGATCACAAGGGTGTCGATCTTCTGTTCAACAATGCGGGTGTCGCCATCGGCGGCACCTTCGAGCAGGTTTCGGAAGCGGATTTCGACTGGCTGCTGTCGATCAACCTGTTCGGCGTCATCCGCATGACCCGTGCCTTCATGCCCCTGCTTCGTGGCAGCGAGGAAGCGCGGATCGTCAATCTGTCGAGCCTGTTCGGCCTGATCGCGCCGCCGGGCCAGACCGCCTATGCCGCCAGCAAATTCGCGGTGCGCGGCTTCTCGAACGCGCTGCGCCATGAGCTGGAGATGGAAGGCGCGAAAATCGGCGTCACGGTCGTCCATCCGGGCGGCATCGCCACCTCGATCGCCAAGAACGCCCGTGTGCCCACGGGCATGAACTCGGCCGAAGTCGACAAGCAGCTCAAGGATTTTCAGGTGTTCCTGCGGATGCCGCCGGAGCAGGCGGGCGAGATCATCGTGCGCGCCGTCGAGGGGCGGAAGGCGCGCGTGCTGGTCGGCAATGACGCCAAGGCCGCCGGCCTGATCGAGCGCCTGATGCCGGTGAACTACTGGAAGCTCATCGGGCGATCGCTGAAGACCTGAGCGGGGGCAGCGCCGCTTCGGCCCGCCAGTTGTCGCGATCACGGCCCCGAGGGCGCGCCTCGGCCGGATCGTCGGCGCCGTCACCTTTTGGCGGCGCCATGTCCTGTTCCCCTTCGGCCAGTTGCATGATGGCGATCGCCATCTGCACGCCGCCGAAGGTCAGGCCGGTGGCGAAGGTCAGGGCGAAAGTGGCGATGATGCCGTCAGGCGAATGAAGGATCAGCGTGCCGAGGCCGTTGATGTCGAGCAGCAGCATGGCCCCGACGAAGACGATGGCGACCATGAAGCCGAGGGCGGCATTGCGGGCGAGCAGCCGGACCAGGGGCGGCAACCCTGCCCCGCCTGACGGAAAATCTGGCGGGGAATGATGTCTCGGCTTGCGCATG
>JAOZVS010000107.1 GCA_025869435.1 Zavarzinia sp. | reverse complement strand
GTGCGCAGGTCGGTGATGCCGTTGATGCCGCCGGTATAGCCCTGCTGGCCGATGATCAGGATGGTGAGCACCGCCGTCACCGCCTGGGTGATGATGGCGAAATAGACGCCGCCCACCCGTCGCTTGAACATGGCATAGGCGAGAATGAAGGCGATCGCCGCCGGCACCGCCATGATGGCGAAGACGGTGAAGCCGAAGGAATGGAACGGCTGCCAGAAGAAGGGCAGTTCGGTCAGCTGGTTCCAGTCCATGAAGTCGGGAATGCCCGGGGTCGACTGGATCTTGGTCGCTTCCGGGGTCGAGGCTTCGAGCTTCAGGAACATGGCGATGCAATAGCCGCCGAGGCCGAAGAAGATGCCCTGCCCCAGCGACAGGATGCCGGTATAGCCCCAGCACAGTACGAGGCCGAGGGCGACGAAGCCGAAGGAGAGATATTTGCCGACCAGGTTCAGGCGGAAATCGTCGAGCAGCGCCGGGAAGACGATGACCAGCAGGACCGTGAGCAGCAGGAAACCGAGCCAGTTACCGGCGAGGGAGCGAATGTTCATGGGTCTTACCTCCGCACCTTGAGGACGAAGAGGCCCTGGGGCCGCAGCATCAGGAGGCCGATGACGATGAGAAGCGTGATCACCTTGGCCATGGAGCCGGAGATGAAGAATTCCAGCGCCGACTGGCTTTGCGAGATCGTGAAGGCCGAGGCGACGGTGCCGAGCAGGCTCTGCGCGCCGCCGAAGACGACGACGAGGAAAGTGTCGACGATATAGAGCTGGCCCGAGGTCGGCCCGGTCGAGCCGATCATGGTGAAGGCCGCGCCGGCGACACCGGCGACGCCGCAACCAAGGCCGAAGGTCATGCGGTCGACTTTTCGCGTGTCGATGCCGACCGCGCCCGACATGATGCGGTTGGTGGTCACGGCCCGGACCTGCAGGCCCCAGCGCGACTTGAACAGAAGGACGAGCACGGCGGCGGTGATGGCGACGGTGAGGCCCATGACGAAGAGGCCGTTGATCTGCACCTCGATCGTATCGGTCACGTTCAGCGAGCCCATCATCCAGTCGGGCAGTTCGACGCCGACCTCGCGCGCGCCGAAGGTCGACCGGAAGATCTGCTGCAGGATCAGCGACAGGCCCCAGGTGGCGAGCAGCGTATCGAGCGGCCGGGCATAGAGATGCCGGATCATGATCCATTCGACGAAGAGGCCGAGCGCCCCCGCGACGATGAAGGCGAAGACCATGGCGAAGAAGAAATAGGCGGGATAGGCGAAGGGCAGGAACTCGGTGAACAGGTGTGACGTGAGATAGGTCACATAGGCGCCGAGGATCATGAACTCGCCATGGGCCATGTTGATGACGCCCATCTGGCCGAAGATGATGGCAAGGCCGAGCGCCATCAGGACGAAGACCGAAAACAGGATCAGCCCGGCGAAGCCCTGCATCACCAGGATCGAGCTCAGCTCGGCGAATGAATAATCGAACATGGCCGCGTCACCCCGCACGACGGTTGATGCCTCCCCGGCCTCCCCTGCCCGGCGTCACCCCGGCGAAGGCCGGGGTCTCGTCGGGCAGGGGCACCGGGGCCAATTCCAACGTCGTCCCGGCCTGCGCCGGGACGACGATGAGACGACTTACTGATAGCCCTTGGGGAACGGGTTCGGTTCCACCAGGTCCGCCGTCTCGTAGACGACGTCATACTGGCCATCCTTGCGGGCGCGGCCGACGCGGGTCTTCGACCACAGGTGATGGTTCTCGTGGATGCGGACGTAACCTTCAGGCGCGCCCGTGAACTCGATGCCCGGCGAGGCCGCCGCCACCTTGTCGATATCGAAGCTGCCGGCCTTTTCGACCGTCGCCTTCCACAGCCAGGGGCCGAGATAGGCGGCCTGGGTGACGTCGCCGATGACGATATCCTTGCCCCACATGGCCTTGAAGGCCTCGACGAACTTCTTGTTGTTCTCGTTGTCGAGCGACTGGAAATACTTCATGCAGGCATAGGCGCCGACGATATTCTCGCCGCCGATGCCCAGAATTTCGTCTTCGGTGACCGAGATCGTCAGCAGGGTCTGCTTGTTCTCGAGATCGAAACCCGCGGCCTTCAGCTGCTTGTAGAAGGCGACGTTGGAGCCGCCGACGATGATCGCATAGATCACATCCGGCTTCTTCAGCTTGATCTTGTTGATGACCGAGTTGAACTGGGTGTGGCCCAGCGGGAAATATTCCTCGCCGACGACTTCGAGCTTCTGGAAGTTCTCGATGTGCTTGCGGGCGATCTTGTTCGAGGTGCGCGGCCAGATGTAATCCGAGCCGAGCAGGTAGAAGGTCTTGGCGCCCTTCTCCTTCACCACCCAGTCGAGGCCGGCGATGATCTGCTGGGTCGCTTCCTGGCCGGTGTAGATGACGTTCTTGGACTGCTCCAGGCCTTCATAGAAGGTCGGGTAGTAGAGCATCCCGTTGTATTGCTCGAACACCGGCAGCACGGCTTTCCGCGAGGCCGAGGTCCAGCAGCCGAACACGGACGCGCATTTGTCGTTGACCAGCAGCTTCTTCGCCTTCTCGGCGAAGGTCGGCCAGTCGGAGGCGCCGTCTTCCTGGATGTATTTGATCTTGCGGCCGAGCACGCCGCCCATGGCGTTGATCTGCTCGATCGCCAGTTTCTCGGCCTGCACCGAACCCGTTTCCGAGATCGCCATGGTGCCGGTGACCGAATGCAGGATGCCGACGGTCACTTCCGTGTCGGAGACGGCAAGGCCCGTTGTGTTCACGCCGTCGGCCGCGAAGCTGGACCGGGCGGCACCGCCGAAGGCCGCCATGGCCGGCACCGCCGCCATGCCCTTCAGCAGCTGCCGCCGCAGCGGCGAAGTCAGGCCCGTCTTCTCGTTGATATCGTCGCTAGCCATGCGCCCCTCCTGTCGGGTGGTCCCTGAAAGATCGGATCGGGACAACGTCCCTGCGGAGCGATGGTCGGTCGATTTTGTGCAGTGCAGCCATACGCAGAACTGCGTATTTGCAGCGCAGCAATTGCGCACCACTGTCTACGCATCGGTGGGCGACAAGGGGCACCACACCACGGAAGCTGCGCGAGAGGCGGTGCGGAGGTATTGTTCGCCGAGGTGAGGCGTTAGAGAAATCAGGGGCCAGGGGATGTCGGCACGACAGCGCATCGTCAGGGTGCGCCGCCAGTACAATCAGTGGGTGGCGAACCAGACGCTGGAGGATTACGCGCTTCGCTTCACCGCGAAGGGCGCCCGGCGCTGGTCTTCCTTCCGCGTCGCGAACACGGCCCTGGGCGCCATTTCATTCCTGGCGCTGGAAGCGATCGGCGGCGCCATCACTCTATCCTATGGTTTCAGCAATGCAACCACGGCGATTATCGTCGTCGGCATTCTGATCGGCCTGACCGGGATTCCCATCACCTATTACGCCGCGAAATACGGTGTCGATATCGATCTGCTGACCCGGGGCGCGGGCTTTGGCTATATCGGCTCCACCCTCACCTCGCTGATCTATGCGTCCTTCACCTTCATCTTCTTCGCGATCGAAGCGGCGATCATGGCCCACGCCCTCGAGATGATGTTCGGCCTTCCCCCCTCGATCGGCTATATCGTCTGCGCCCTCGCCGTCATTCCGGTGGTAACCCATGGTATTACTCTGATCAGCCGGTTCCAGATGTGGACGCAGCCCTTCTGGGTCGTGCTCCATCTGATGCCCTTCGCCTTCCTGGCCTTTTCCGGCGGCGATACCTTCAGCAGCTGGCAGGCCCATACCGGGCGCCACGGCGCCGCCGATGGCGGCATCGACCTCATTTCCTTCGGCCTCGCCGCCTCGGTCGTCTTCTCGCTCGTCGCGCAGATCGGCGAACAGGTCGACTTCCTGCGCTTCCTGCCGGCCGATCCGCCGACGCGGCGCGGGCGCGTCGGCTGGTGGGCGGCGCTGCTGGCGGCGGGGCCGGGCTGGATCGTGCTGGGCGTCCTCAAGATGCTGGCGGGATCGCTGCTCGCCGTGCTCTGCCTTCAGCAAGGCATTCCGGCCGACAAGGCGTCGGAGCCGACCGAGATGTATCTCGTCGCCTTCGGCACGATGTTCGACGATCCCCATGTCGCCCTTGGCCTCGCCGGCGCCTTCGTCGTCTTGTCGCAGTTCAAGATCAATGTGACCAATGCCTATGCCGGCTCGATCGCCTGGTCGAATTTCTTCTCGCGCCTGACCCACAGCCATCCCGGCCGCGTGGTCTGGCTGGTGTTCAACGTCATCATCGCCCTGATGCTGATGGAACTCGGCGTCTATGAGGCGCTCGAACAGATCCTCGGGCTCTATTCCGTGATCGCCATCGCCTGGGTCGGCGCCATCGTCTCGGATCTCGTCGTCAACAAGCCGCTGGGCCTGAGCCCGAAGCATATCGAATTCAAGCGCGCCCATCTCTACGACATCAACCCGGTCGGCGTCGGCTCCATGCTGTTCGCGACGGCGATCGCCTCGATCGCCCTGTTCGGCGCCTTCGGGGCCGAGTTGCAATCCCTCGCCCCGTTCCTCGCCCTCATCGTCGCCTTCACCACGGCGCCGCTGATCGCCATCGCCACCAAGGGCCGCTATTACATCGCGCGGACGCCCCGGCGGAACTGGCGCAAGCGCACCATCATCGCCTGCTGTATCTGCGAACACAGTTTCGAGCCCGAGGACATGGCCTTCTGCCCGGCCTACGAGGGGCCGATCTGTTCCCTGTGCTGTTCGCTCGACGCCCGCTGCCACGACAGCTGCAAGAGCAAGGCGCGCATTCCCGACCAGGCCCTGCATCTCCTGGGCAAGATCCTGCCCGCCCGCGTGGTGGAGCGGCTGAATTCCCGCTTCGGCCATTATCTCGGCATCCAGTCGATCGCCGCCGCCGTGATCGGCCTGACCCTGTGGCTGGTCTATTACCAGAGCACGCTCGATGTCGGCGGCCATGATCCCGCCCTCGCCGGGATGATGTGGTCGATCTTCTTCATCCTGTTCATCATCACCGGGGTCGCCGCCTGGCTCTTCGTCCTCGCCCAGGAAAGCCGCCATGTCGCGCAGGAGGAATCGGCGCGCCAGACCACCCTTCTCATGCAGGAAATCGAGGCCCACAAGATCACCGACGCCAAGCTGCAGAAGGCGAAGGAAGCGGCCGAATCCGCCAATCTGGCCAAGACGCGCTATGTCGTCGGCATCAGCCACGAGTTGCGCACGCCGCTGAACGCCATCTTCGGCTATGCCCAGTTGCTCGACCGCGATCCCTCCATGCCCGCCCATCGCCAGGACGCGGTGAAGGTGATCCGGCGCAGCGCCGAACATCTGACCGGCCTGATCGAGGGCCTGCTCGATATCTCCAAGATCGAGGCCGGGCGCCTGCACCTGCACCGCGACGAGGTCCAGCTGGAGGATTTTCTCGAACAGATCGTCGGCATGTTCCGGCTGCAGGCGCAGGGCAAGGGCATCGATTTCGTCTTCGAGAAGAGCCCGAGCCTGCCCCAGGTCGTCTTCACCGACGAGAAGCGCCTGCGCCAGATCCTGATCAATCTCCTGTCCAACGCGATCAAGTTCACGCGCCAGGGCCATGTCTCCCTGCGCATCCGTTACCGCAACCCGGTCGCCGAATTCGAGGTGGAGGATACGGGCATCGGCATCCATGCCGACGATATCGGCCGCATCTTCGATCCCTTCGAGCGCGGCCGGCAGCCCAATGTCTTCGCGGCGCTGGGCACCGGCCTTGGCCTCACCATCACCAAGCTGCTGACCGAGATCATGGGCGGGGAAATCTCCGTCACTTCGGTCTTCGGCAAGGGCAGCACCTTCAAGGTCCGCCTGCTGCTCTCCGCTTCCGGCCGCCAGGTCGAGAGCCGGGACAGCGAGCCCGCGGTGCATGGCTATCTCGGCCCGCCGAAAACCGTGCTGATCGCCGATGACGAGCTGGACCACCGCGATCTCATCCAGGATTCGCTCTCGCCCATCGGCTTTACCGTGTTCGGCGCGCCCGATGGCGCGACCTGCCTTGAGCTGGCGAAAGCGGCGAAGCCGGACCTCGTGCTCCTCGATCTCTCCATGCCGGACATGAGCGGCTGGGAAGTCGCCCGCCGCCTGCGGGAGGAGCCGGGAGTGCCGCCCAAGGTCATCATCGTTTCCGCCAATGCCAATGAATATCGGCCGGGCGGCGGCGAGGGCGACGTGCATGACGATTTCCTGGTGAAGCCCGTCCATCTGCGCCGTCTGTTCGACGCCATCGGCCGCGTGCTGGACCTGACCTGGACCCATGAGGTGCCGGAGGTCCAGCCCGCGGGCCTCGCCTTCGATCGGGCCGGCCTGCCCTCGGCCCGCCATATCCAGGAATTGCTGAAACTGGGCGAGATCGGTTACGTGCGCGGCATCCAGGCCAAGCTCGACGAGATCGACCAGCAATACCCGGAATCCCAGGCTTTCACGACCGCCCTGCGGTCGATGGTGAGAGGATTTGCCCTCGATGAATACATGGACATCCTGCGCCGCCTTTCGACCGGTGGACCCCATGACCGCCCGTGACATCGTCCTCGTCGTCGACGATTCGCCCGGCACCCTCGGCCTGTTGACCGACGCGATCGAGGAGGCGGGCCTGACCGTGCTCGTCGCCGTCGCCGGCAGCGCCGCCCTCTCCCTCGTCGGCAAGATCACGCCCGACGTCATCCTGCTCGACGCGATCATGCCGGGCATGGACGGGTTCGAGACCTGCCGCCGCCTGAAGCAACTGCCGGCCATGGCCCATGTCCCGGTCATCTTCATGACCGGCCTTTCCGAGACCGAGCATATCGTGAACGGCTTCGCCGCCGGCGGGGTCGATTACGTGACGAAGCCGATCGCGCCCGACGAGTTGGTCGCCCGCATCCGCGTCCATCTCGCCAATGCCCGCCTGACCCAGAGCGCGCGGGCCGCGCTCGACGCCACCGGCCGCTATCTCCTCGGCGCCGATCGTCAGGGCCGCATCCTGTGGGCGACGCCCCAGGCCGGCGTGCTGCTCGGCGGCGGGGCGGAGGGCGGCCAGCTGCCCGCCGATGTCGGCCAATGGGTCGCCAGCCTGGCGACGCCCGAGGGCGGCGCGGCCCGTTTCGTGCCGGCGAAGGCGCCGGGCGGGCGGGGTATCCAGTTCGGCTTCGTCGGCCGCACCGGCCCCAATGAATTCCTGCTGCAACTGGCAGAGACCGACCAGCCGGCCCAGGAACTGACCTTACGCGACCGCCTCGGCCTCACCGCGCGGGAGGGCGAGGTCCTGATGTGGCTGGCGCGGGGCAAGTCCAACCGCGATATCGCCGAAATCCTCGGCCTGTCGCCGCGCACGGTGAACAAGCACCTCGAGACGATCTACGACAAGCTCGGCGTCGAGAACCGCACCGCCGCCGCCATGCTGGCGCTGCGCACCCTCGACGGCGATCGGGGACATTGAGGGGGGCATTGAGAGGGGCATCAAGGCAAGAAAAAACCCCGCGGCATCACTGCCGCGG
>JAOZVS010000106.1 GCA_025869435.1 Zavarzinia sp. | reverse complement strand
CCCTCTCGCGGGTGCGGCCCGCCCCCCCCCCCCGGGGGGTGGGGGGGGGGCGGGGGGGGGTTCTGGGGGGGGGGGGGGGCGGGGGCTGGGGCCGGGGGGGGCCGAAGCCCCTTCTTCGTCCCCTTGATTCCAACATATTGGAGTTTATGATGCTCATATGAGCATGACCGATTCCGATATCGACCAACGCCTCGGCATCCGCATCAAGGCCCTGCGGGCGGCGGCGGGCCTGACCCTCGATGCCCTGGCGGAAGCCGGAGGGGTGAGCCGGGCCATGCTGTCCCGGATCGAGCGCGGGGAATCCAGCCCGACCGCGCAGCTGCTCGGGCGGATCTGCGGCGGTCTCGGCATCACCCTGTCCACCCTGTTCGCGGCGACGGAAAAGACGGCGAGCCCGCTGTCCCGCCGCGCCGACCAGACGGTGTGGCGCGACCCTGCGACCGGCTATGTCCGGCGCAACATCTCGCCCGCCGGCACCGGATCGCCGGTCGAGATCGTCGAGGTGGAGTTTCCGCCCGGCGCCGTCGTCGGCTTCGACAACCAGCGCTTCACCGGCATCGACCAGCACATCCATGTCCTCGATGGCCGGCTGGATTTCTCGCTCGGCGACGAGAATTTCGTGCTCGCGGCCGGCGACTGTCTGCACATGCGCCTCGACCGGCCGACCCTGTTCCGCAATACGAGTGGCGCCCCGGTCCGCTATCTCGTCACCCTGGGCCAGGGGGGACCGCGCCCGTGACGGCCGGCATTTTTCCCCTCGACGCCGCTGCCGCCGAGGCGCGGCTGGGCGAACTCGCCGCCATCCTCGTCGATGCGGTCGAACAGGGCGCCTCGGTCAATTTCATGGCGGGTATCGCCACCGAGGACGCCGCCGGCTTCTGGCGCCGCCAGTTGCCCGGCCTCGTTGAGGGCGAGAAGCAGCTTCTCGTCGCGGAAGAAGACGGACGGCTCGTCGGCACCATCCTCTTGATGTTCGCGCAGCAGCCGAACGCGCCGCATCGGGCGGAGATCGGCAAGATGCTGGTCCATTCCGGCCTGCGCCGCCGGGGCCTCGGCCGGCGCCTGCTGGCCGCGGCGGAAGCTGCCGCCCGCGCCGCCGGCCGCAGCCTTCTGATGCTGGACACGGAAAGCGGCAGCGCGGGCGAGGCGCTCTACAAGGCTTGCGGCTGGACCGAATTCGGCCGCGTGCCCGGCCATTCGCGCAAGCCGAATGGCCCCCTGGCGGAAACGACCTTCTTCTACAAGCGGCTCTGAGGCCCCGATGTCGCAGGCACGGACGGCCATATACCAGACCGGACAAACGTATTACTTTGCCTGAGGAAACGACCGCAATTTATAAGGGCAACGGCCATGACTGCCTTTTCACCGGTCTTCGAGCTTTCCAGCATCGACGGCAGCAACGGCACCAGAACCTATATCTGGACCACTTACGACGATGGCCATAGCGGCAGCGTCGTCGCTGGCGTCGGCGATTTGAACGGCGATGGTTTCGACGATGTGGCGATCGGGATCCCCTCGGGCGAGGGCTGGAGCCAGTATACCTCCGGCTCCGTGGCCAGTTTCATGGGCGATCATGGTCCCTTCCCTGCATATGGCTACGGCTCGCCTTCCTTCATCGGAAAATACGAGGAAGACTTCGGGCGCCGTATCGAGGGGCTGGGCGACGTCAATGGTGACGGCTTCGCCGATCTGGTGATCGAAGGCTCCGGCAGCTATTATTTCATTGACGTCGGCGCCATCGACTATCATTGGGAGGCGAGTCCCCGCAGCTATATCGTCTTCGGTCACGGAACCCATTGGGCGCGCGAGGCGTCGTCCGATTTCGCCGGCTTCACGGCGGTTGGCGACGTGAACGGCGACGGGTTCGACGATGTCGCGATCGGACCGGGCCTCGTGGTCTTCGGGGCAGCGGACGGCCTGCCGAGCGATGCAGAACTGGCGTCGATCGACGCATCGTCCGGGGTCCATCTGACGGGGGCTGCCCTGGCCGCGACCTCGGCCGCCGGCGACGCCAATGGCGATGGCATCGACGATCTCCTCATCCGCAGCGCGGCGGGCGATGCCTATGTGGTGTTCGGGAAAGCCGGCGGCCTCGGCGGCACCGTCGACGTCTCGACCCTCGACGGCACCGATGGCTTCAAGTTCGATGCCGCCGGCGCGATCACCAGTGTTTCCGGCGCTGGCGACGTGAACGGCGACGGGCTGGACGACATCGCCGTCGGCGTGACCTCGGGCGGTAGCCCAGGGGTTTACATCGTCTTCAGCACGGCGAATGGCGTGGCCTCGGTCGACCCCACGGCCCTCACCGGCGCCAATGGCTTCTACGTCTCGGGCGGGGGCACCTCGGGCACTGCGGCGGGCGACATCAACGGCGACACCCTGGCTGACGTCATCATCGGCCAATATTACATCGTCTTCGGTCAGGCCGATGGGACGCTCGCCAGTCTCGATGTCTCGACCCTCGACGGCAGCAACGGCTTCCGCCTCGACGGCGGCACCTTCAGCACCGCGGGCTGGAACATCCATGCGGCGGGCGATTTCAATGGCGACGGCTTCGACGATCTGGCCATCGGCACGCCCGATGTCAGCGTTCCCTATGATGCCGGCAATCGTGGCGGGGCGACCCATGTCGTCTTCGGCCACGCCGGCGATGCCCAGAACTGGCTGGGGACCGCCGCCGACGAGGTGCATTTCGGCAGCGCCCTGGCGGACACCCTCAACGGCGCGGGCGGCAAGGACACGCTCAGGGGCGTCGGCGGTGATGATATGCTGATCGGCGGGGCCGGCGGCGACATCCTGGACGGCGGCGAGGGCAGCGACACGGTCGGCTTCGGCTCGACGCCGAACAGCATCATCGCCGATCTCGCGGCCGGCACGTCGAGCGGCCATGCCCTTGGCAATGACACGCTGATCAGTATCGAGAATATCATCGGCGGCAGCGGCGCCGACGATCTCAGCGGCACCGACGGGGCCAACCGCATCGACGGCGGCGCGGGCGCCGACCGCATGGTCGGCCGGGGCGGCGACGATACCTATGTCGTCGACGATGCCGGCGATGTGATCGTCGAGGCGCGAAATGCCGGCCATGACACTGTCCTGGCTTCGATCTCGGGCATCGTGCTCGGCGCTGACATCGAGGACCTGAGCTTCATTGGCACGGGCGATTTCACGGCGACCGGCAATACGCTCGGGAATGTCATTACCGGCGGCGCCGGCAACGACCGGCTGAACGGCGGGCGGGGCATCGATACGCTGCGCGGTGGCCTCGGCGATGATGCCTATGTCGTCGAACACACGGGCGATATCGTCGACGAAGCCGGGGGCGATGGCTTCGATACGGTGGAAACGACGCTGAATTACACCCTCGGCACCGATATCGAAGGGCTTCTGTTGCGGGGAACGGCGGCGCTGTCGGGCACCGGCAATGCGCTGGCCAATGTGCTGACGGGGAATGGCGCGGTCAATACGCTGCAGGGCCTCGAAGGCGACGACCAGCTCTTCGGCAAGGCGGGCAACGACAAGCTGCTGGGGGCGGAGGGCGCCGATCTGCTGGATGGCGGCACCGGCGACGACAACATGCGCGGCGGCCTTGGCGACGACATCTATATCGTCGATGCCACGGGCGATGTTGCCAGCGAGGCCTATGGCGACGGCATCGACGAAGTCCGGACCTCGGTTTCCTTCACCCTCGGCTCCGGCCTCGAGAAGCTGACCATCACCACCAGTCTCGCCGTCGATGGCACCGGCAATTCGCTGGCCAACACGATCACCGGCGGGGCGGGGGCCAATGTCCTGTCCGGCCTCGGCGGCGACGACACGCTGATCGGCGGCAGCGGCGGCGACACGCTCGACGGCGGCACCGGCAGCGACGTGATGCAGGGCGGCTTCGGCAACGATACCTATGTCGTCGACCGCGCGACTGATATCGTCGACGAGACCGGCGGCAGCGGCACGGATACCGTCGTGCTGACCTCGGCCGGCCCCTATACCCTGGCCGACGGGGTCGAGAACATCGTCCTGTCCGGGGCATCCGGCGGCAAGGCCGTGGGCAATGGCCTGAACAATGCGATGACCGGCACGGCGAGCGCCGACCGTTTCGAGGGCCTCGGCGGCGCCGACACATTCACCGGCGGCGACGGCAGCGACACCTTCGTCTATGGCGCCCTCGGCTTCGGCAAGGACACGATCACCGATTTCGCCGCCGGGGCGGCGGGCGACATCCTGTCGTTCGACACCGGCATCTTCGCCGATTTCGCCGATGCCCTGGCCCATGCGACGACATCGGGCTTCGATGTCGTCATCGCCTATGACGGGGTGAACAAGATCACCCTGCAGAATGTCGCGCTGGGCGATCTGACGGCGGGCAACTTCGACTTCGTGTGAGACCGGCCGGGGGACGTATCCCGTTACGGCGACAATCGGACACAGTATAGAAGCCCGGTTCCGGAAGGGATCGGGCTTTTTCATGCCGCTCGCTTGCGGCATGGTTCGGCGGTGCTTTGGTGAAGTCCGGCGACGATGGGTGCCGGAAATCCCCAAGTGATCGATGTTACGGATTCATGTCTTCGTACATCGGTTCCAAAAAGCGAAATGTATTTGCGTAATAATCGCTTGAAGGAGTATCCGCCGTGAACATGAGCGAAGTCATCGGCCTCTTGGTGACCCTGGCCGCGGTCTGGCATTTGATCGGCTTCGCTCTGGGCCCGGTCTATATCCATTTCTCCATTCGCAGCCTGCTCGGCCTCGCGCCTTACGATCCGTCCTGGGCGCGCGGCATCCGCACGGCGGACCTGCATCTCTGGCTTTCGGGCCTGACCCTGATCGTGCTCGGCATCTGGCAGAAGGGGTTCGAGCTTTATCTCTCCAATCCCAAGCTCTGGTGCAAGGTCACCGTGGTCCTGGTGTGGCTGGCCTCCACCCAGGCCATGCGGCACTATGGGGTGCCGCGACTGGCGAGGGGCGATGCCCGCCCCATGCTGCGGCTCTCGGCGGTCAATATCGCCTGCTGGACTTACGGCGTCATGCTCGGCTGCGCCAAGCCGCTCGCCTATGGCGTCTGGTCCTATCCGCAGTTTCTCAGTGGTTTCGCGCTGACGGGTGCGCTCTGCTTCGTCGGTCTCAAGTGGCTGGAGGGGCGGGCCATGCAGGCGCGGCCGCAGCGCGCCGGGACCTAATGGAAGTTCCGCCCCTTGGGCATGACGTCCGCCGCCTGGCGGCTGCGGGCGAGGGCGTCGAGCAGGGGACTCTGGTCGTCGATCCGCTCGGCGATCACATGGATGACGTTCTCGGCCGATTGCAGGCGCCCGCTCACGGTGACGAAGCGGGCGCCCATGACGATCGGGCGATAGATCTCGAAGACCTTGGGCCAGACCACGATATTGGCGATGCCGGTCTCGTCCTCCAGGGTCATGAAGATCACGCCGCTGGCGGTGCCCGGGCGCTGACGGACGAGGACGAGGCCTGAGACGGTGAGACGCCGGCCATCCCGCATGTCCGCCAGCCGGCCGTTGCGGGTGACATCCAGCGCGTTCAGCTTCTCGCGCAGGAACGAGACCGGATGGGCCTTCAGCGAGAGGTGCAGCCGGCGGTAATCCTCGATTACCTGCTGGCCGGGGGCGAGGGGCGGCAGATGGGCGTCCGGCTCCACCGCCGTCGTCGCGGCATGGCGGAACAGCGGCAGGTCTTCCTTGTCGCCCGCCCGGCGCAGACCCCGCACCGCCCAGAGCGCATCGCGCCGGTCGAGCCCGAGGGAGCGGAAGCCGTCGGCAAGGGCGAGGCGCTCCAGCACGGCAGGGGCGAGGCCGCTGCGCAGCCACAGATCGCGCACGGAATCGTAACCCGCCCCGCGCCGCGCGACGATCACGGCCGCGTCATCGGCCCGGAAACCATCGATCTGGCGAAAGCCGAGGCGGACGGCATGGGCGGTCCGGATTTCGCCCGCCATCGCGCGGTGGCGGGGATGCAGCCTGCCCTGGCCGTCCGGCTCCAGCACCGCATCGAAATGAGAGGCATTGACATCGACCGGGCGAACCTCGACGCCATGCTCCTGCGCATCGCGCACCAGCTGGGCCGGGGCATAGAAGCCCATGGGCTGGCTGTTCAGGAGGGCGGCGCAGAAGACATCCGGATAGCGGCACTTGATCCAGGACGAGAGATAGACCAGCAGGGCGAAACTGGCGGCATGGGATTCCGGGAAGCCATAGTCGCCGAAGCCCTTGATCTGCGAAAAGCAGCGCTCGGCGAAGTCGCGCGGGTAACCTCGGGCGGCCATGCCCTCCACCAGCTTCGCCTCATACTGGTGGATGGTGCCGACCCGGCGGAAGGTCGCCATGGCCCGGCGCAGACGGTCGGCCTCGCTCGGGGTGAATTTGGCGGCGACGATGGCGATCCGCATCGCCTGTTCCTGAAACAGCGGCACGCCGCAGGTCTTTTCCAGCACGCGGCGCAACTCGTCCACATCGCCATGCTCGGGCGCGGGGGACGGGTAATCGACCTTCTCCTGGCCGCTGCGCCGGCGCAAGTAAGGATGGACCATGCCGCCCTGGATGGGGCCGGGGCGGACGATCGCCACCTCGATCACGAGGTCGTAATAGGTCCGGGGTTTCAGGCGGGGCAGCATGGTCATCTGCGCCCGGCTCTCGACCTGGAAGACGCCGGTCGAATCCGCCCGGCACAGCATGTCGTAGACCGCGGCCTCGTTCCGCGGGATGGCCGAGAGTTCGGCCGCCATGCCGTAATGATCGCGCAGCAGGTGCAGCGCCTTGCGGATGCAGGTCAGCATGCCGAGGGCGAGGACATCGACCTTGAGGATGCGCAAGGCGTCGAGATCGTCCTTGTCCCATTCGATCAGGGTGCGGTCCTTCATCGCCGCGTTCTCGATCGGCACGATGTCGTCCAGCCGGCTTTTCGTGATGACGAAGCCACCGACATGCTGGGACAGGTGGCGGGGAAAGCCGATCAGCTCCCGCGCGAGGTCGAGCGCCTGGGCAAGGCGCGGGTCGCGCGGGTCGACCCCGGCGCGGGCGGCGGCTTCGTCCGAGAGACCCTTGCTGCTCCAGCCCCAGATCGAGCCCGACAATCGGCCGGTCACGTCTTCCGACAGGCCGAAGACCTTGCCGACCTCACGGATCGCGCTGCGCCCCCGGTAGGAAATCACGGTGGCGGCAAGGCCGGCTCGCTCCCGCCCGTAGCGGGCATAGATGTACTGGATCACCTCCTCGCGCCGCTCGTGCTCGAAATCGACGTCGATATCCGGCGGCTCCTTGCGTTCCTCGCTGACGAAACGCTCGAACAGGAGATCGACTTCCCGCGGGTTCACCTCGGTCACGCCAAGGCAATAGCAGACGACCGAATTGGCGGCGGAACCACGCCCTTGCGCGAGGATGCCCCGCTCTTTCGCGAAGCGGGAAATGTCATATACCGTAAGAAAATAAGGGGCATAGTTCAGTTTTCCGATGAGCGATAGTTCATGTTCGATCGCAACTCGGACCTCGCCCGGCACGCCTGCGGGAAAGCGGCGGCGGGCGCCCGTCGCCGTCAGGGCGGCGAG
>JAOZVS010000105.1 GCA_025869435.1 Zavarzinia sp. | reverse complement strand
GCGCCCCGGCCTTGTCCTGCTGCGCTCCTTCGGCAAGACTTACGGCCTTGCCGGCCTTCGCCTCGGCTTCGCGCTGGCGGCGCCGGACATGGCGGCGGCGATCCGCGCCGGCCTCGGCGACTGGGCGGTTTCAGGTCCCGCCATCGCCATCGGCCGCAAGGCGCTGGCGGACGAGGCGTGGCGCCGCGCGGCGGCCGACTGGACCGCGAGCGCGGCGGCAAGGCTCGATGCCCTGATGACCGGCGCGGGCTTCTCGGTCGAGGGCGGCTGCCGGCTGTTCCGCCTCTATGCCCGCAAGGACGCGGCCGCCTGGTTCGAGCGTCTGGCCCGGGCCGGCATCCTGACCCGGCCTTTCGCCTGGCGCCCCGATATCCTCCGCCTCGGCCTGCCGGCCGGGGACGCCGATTTCGACCGGCTGGCGGCGGCGCTGTCATGACCGCGCCCCCCGTCTTCGACGCCGCCTTCCGCGCCCAGTTCGAGACCCTGCTGCGCTGGCGCCGCGATGTCCGCCGCTTCCGCACCGAGCCGCTGGCGGAGGGGTTGCTCGACGAATTGCTGCTGCTCGGCGATCTCGCGCCCTCGGTCGGCAACAGCCAGCCCTGGCGCTTCGTCACCGTGGACGAGCCGGCGCGGCGCGCCGCGGTGATCGCCAGTTTCGAGCGGGCCAATGCCGAAGCCCTCGCCGACTATGCCGGGGAGCGGGCGGCGCTCTATGCAAGGCTGAAACTCTCGGGCCTGCGCGAGGCGCCGGTCCATCTCGCCGTCTTCGCCGATCTGCATCCGGACCAGGGCGCGGGCCTCGGTCGGCGCACCATGCCCGAGACGATCGCGCATTCGGCGACCACGGCGGTCCATACCCTGTGGCTGGCGGCGCGGGCTCATGGCGTCGGCCTCGGCTGGGTATCGATTCTCGAGCCCGACACGATCAACGCCGATCTCGACTGCCCGGACGACTGGCATCTGATCGCCTATCTCTGCATCGGCTATCCGGTCGAGGAGCACGAGGACGCGGAACTGGCCCGCCTCGGCTGGCAGGCCCGCAGCCCCCTGTCGGAGCGCCTGTTCCGCCGCTGATCGCGCAGGGGCAGCAACAGGATTGACATCGACCGCCGATCACGCTTCAACTGCGCCTGCTTTGGCGGTTCCTTCGGGATGAAAAGGGAACACGGAAGGCGCCTGTTGGTGCCCCACCGTGGCTGTCCCCGCAACTGTGAGCGGCGAGCCTCGCATCAGAGGTCACTGGCGTTACTGCCGGGAAGACGATGCGACGGCCATAACCCGCGAGCCAGGAGACCTGCCGCCAAGGGCATCACTCAACCAGGGGCCGGGAGAGCTTTTGGTGCGGAAAACCGCTGCGGTGATGCGTCTTGGACGTTGTCGCGGCGGGTCGGCCGCTCCCTTCGAAGGGAGCCCCCGCGTGGCATCGTCCGTTTCTGGACGAGCCGGGAAACCGGCACCGTGGGGTTGGGCATGATCTGCATTCGCAAGACGTTACTTCTTTCCGTTTCCGTTTTCGCCCTTGGGCTTGGCGCGGCCCATGCCGAAGAGGCCGAAGCCTTGCCCGAAGTTTCGGTGACCGCCAACCGGGGCGAGGCGACGCCGCTGACCGAGGTCGGCAGCGCGGTCTCCATCATCACGGCCGAGGAGATCGAGGCGAAACAGATCCGCGTCGTCTCGGACGCGCTGCGTCTCATTCCCGGCGTCGCGGTCAGCCGGCACGGCAGTTTCGGCAATCAGACCACGGTTCGCCTGCGCGGTTCGGAAAGCAACCAGACCCTGGTGCTGATCGACGGCGTCGCCGTGAACAATCCGGCTTCCAGTTCCGAATTCGATTTCGGCCATCTGATGGCCCAGGATATCGAGCGGATCGAAGTGCTGCGCGGGCCGCAGAGCGCGCTCTACGGCTCCGACGCGGTGGGCGGCGTGATCAATATCGTTACCAGGAAGGGCGAGCCGGGCTCGGGTGTGACCATCAGCGCCGAGGGTGGCAGCATGAACACCTACGCTTCCTCGGTCTCGGCTCATGCGGCGGGCGAGGGGTTCAGCATCCGCGCCGGGGCCTCGGGCTTTTCCACCACCGGCACCTCCTCGGCCTCGAAATGGCGCGGCAACAGCGAGGAGGACGGTTTCCGCAGCCTCTCGTCCTTCGTCAACGCCAGCTACGATCCGTCCAAGCTCTATGGCTTCGATGTCGTGTTCCGCAACACGGATTACCGCAGCGAATACGACGACACGCCGCCACCCTTCTACACGCTGGCCGACTGGCCCTCGGTCGCCGATGGCACCGAGACCTTCGCCCGGGGCCAGGCCCGGCTCGCCCTGCTCGACGGCCGCTGGACCCAACGTCTCGGCGTCAGCCATTTCCGCAATGATGTCGATTACACCGCGCCCGGCCTGTGGCCGGATTCGACACTGTGGGGCGAGACGACGAAATACGATTATCAGAGCAACCTGAGCTTCGATACCGGCAGCGATCTTTCCCACACCGTCACCGCCGCCATCGAATATCAGCACGACGAGATCGACAGCTACGTCCAGCAGGATATGGCCCAGACCTCCTATGTCGCGCAGTATCAGCTCGCCCTGTTCGACGCGCTGTCGCTGACGGGTGCGCTGCGCCGCGATGCCAACGACAAGTTCGAGGATGCGACGACCTATCGCCTGACCGCCGCCTATGATCTCGCCGCGACCGGCACCAAGCTGCGCACGTCCTATGGCACCGGGGTGAAGAACCCGACCATCAACGAGCTTTACGGTTATGGCGGCAGTTACATCGGCAATCCCGACCTGCAGCCGGAAAAGGCCAAGGGCTGGGATGTCGGCCTCGACCAGATGCTGTTCGGCGACCGCCTGAGCTTCGGCCTGACCTATTTCGACCAGCGCATCAGCAACGAGATCACCACGGTCTATCTCTATGACCCGTTCACCGGCGTCTTCCTGGGCAGCACGCCCCAGAACGATCCCGCGACCTCGCGCCATCGCGGCATCGAGGTCGAGGCGACCTTGGAGCCGGTGAAGAACCTCAGCCTGCGCGCCGCCTATACCTATACCCATTCCCACGACGCCAACCGTGCCGCGCCCGAAATCCTGCAGCCGGTGCATCAGGGCAGTTTCGACATCGGTTACCGCTTCCTCGACGAGAAGGCGCAGGTGAACCTCGGCATCGTCGTCAACAGCGACACGACCGATATCGACTATGCGACCTATACGACCCAGAACCTCGGCAGCTATACGCTGGTGAACCTCGCCGGGTCCTACGATGTGCTCGACAATGTGCAGCTCTACGCGCGGGTCGAGAATCTGGGCGATGCGCAATACGAGGAAGCCTGGAATTACGGCAGCACCGGCCGCGCCGCCTATGCCGGCGTGAAGGCGGATTTCTGAGGTCGTGATGAGGCGTCCCCTTCCTTCATTCCCGTCATTCCGGCGAAGGCCGGAATCTCGTCGGGGAAGGGGCGTCTTCGGCTTGCCTCTCGCCGCCGTCCTGCTGTTCTGTGCGCCGGCTGGCGCCGCGCCCGCCCGCATCGCTTCGATGAATCTCTGCACCGACGAGCTGGTGTTGCAGCTCGCCGATCTCGACCGGGTGGTGTCCGTCTCCTATCTCTCGCGCGATCCCGGCGGCTCCAATGTCGCCGCGCTCGCCGAACAGGTTCCGGTGAACCATGGTCTTGCCGAGGAAATCCTGGCGGCGCGGCCCGATATCGTCTTCGCCGGCATCTATACCTCGCAGGCGACGGTCGCCCTGCTCAAGCAGGCGGGCATGCGGGTCGTCGCCTTCGACGCGCCGGTGAGTTTCGAGGCGGTGACGGCGCAGATCCGCGAGGTCGCCGAACTCGTCGGCCGGCCGGAGCGGGGCGAAGCCATGATCGCCGACATGGACCGGCGCCTCGCCGTCCTACAGCCGGCGCCCCGGCCCCTGCGCGCGCTGGTGCTGCGGCCGAACGGCTTTACCGTGGGCGGCGGCTCCCTGGTCGATACCTTGATCCGGCGGGCCGGGCTCGCCAATCTGGGGGCCGATCCCGCCCTCTCGACCTATCGCGAAATGCCCCTCGAAGCCCTGGTGCTGGCGAAGCCCGATCTCGTCATCCTCGACGAGGAGGAAGTGCCGGCCCCCGCCCTTGCCTATGACGTGCTGCGTCATCCGGTGCTGCGCCACATGCCGTACCGGATAACGGTGACGGGCCTGCCGTCGCGCCTGTGGACCTGCGCCGGCCCGGCCATCGTCGACGCGGTGGCGGCCCTCGCCCGTGCCGGCGGGCAGATCGAAGGCACGCCATGACCCGGTTACGCGAGCCGCCCTATGCCCTGCTGGCGGGCCTGCTCGCCCTCGCCATGCTGGCGCTGATGGCGGTGTCTGTCGCCATCGGCTATGCCCCCTTCGATCTGTCGGCCGCTCTCGCCGATGTAATCACCGGGCGGGAGACGCTGCCGGCGGTGATCCTGACCGAGCTTCGCCTGCCCCGCGCCCTCATGGGCGCGATGACCGGTTTCACCCTTGGTCTTGCCGGGGCGGCCATGCAGGGCTTGCTGCGCAATCCGCTGGCGGAGCCGGGGGTGATCGGCGTCTCCAGCGCCGCCGCGCTCGGCGCCGTGCTCGTGTTCTATTCCGGGCTTGCGGGCAGTTTCGGCCTCGCGCTGCCGCTGGGCGGCATCGCCGGGGCGCTGGTCGCGACCGTGCTGCTCTATGTCCTCGTCGGTCGGGGGGCAGGGACCACCACCCTCGTCCTCGCCGGGGTCGCGGTTTCCGCCTTCGCCGGGGCCTTGACCGCGCTCGCCCTCAATCTCTCGCCCAATCCCTATGCCGTCGTGGAGATTACCTTCTGGCTGATGGGCTCCCTGACTGACCGCAGCATGGACCATGTCGTGCTGGCGCTGCCCCTGATGGCGGCGGGCTGGGCCTTGCTGCTGTCGTCCGGGCGGGCGCTGGACGGGCTGTCGCTGGGCGACGACACGGCGGCCAGCATGGGCTTCGACCTGCCGCGCCTGCGCCTGAAGCTGGTCGCCGGGGCCGCGCTCTCGGTCGGGGCGGCGGTGGCGGTGACCGGGGCCATCGGTTTCGTCGGCCTCGTCGTGCCCCATGTGCTGCGGCCCTTCGTCGGCCATCGGCCGGGGCGGCTGTTGCTGGTCTCCGGCCTTGGCGGCGCGGTCCTGCTGCTCGCGGCGGATATCGGCGTTCGCCTCATCGGCATCCAGCCCGAGCTGAAATTGGGGGTGGTGACCGCCGTCGTCGGCGCGCCCTTCCTGTTCTCCCTCATCTACCGTCTGCGGCGGGAGGGGGCGTGATGCGGATCGAAGCCAGGGGCCTGAGCTGCCGGGTGGGCGATACCCTGCTGCTGCGCGATGTCGACCTTGCCTTCGGGGCCGGCGAAATGGTCGGGCTGATCGGGCCGAATGGCGCCGGCAAGACCACGCTGCTGCGCCATCTGGCCGGTCTCGCGGTGCCGGCGGCGGGCAGCGTCACCTATGACGGGCAGAGCCTGCGCGGCCTCGGCCGGGCCAGGCTCGCCCGCCGCCTCGCCTATCTTGCCCAGGATGCCGAGGCGCAATGGCCGATCCGGGTCGACCAACTGGTCCGTCTCGGCCGGCTGCCGCATCGAAGGCCGCTGGCGGGCGAATCGGCGGCGGACCGGGCCGCGGTCGCCCGCGCCCTGCGCGCGACCGATTGCGACCTTCTGGCCACCCGCCGGCTCGATACCCTGTCGGGCGGGGAGCGGATGCGGGCGTTGCTCGCCCGGGCGCTGGCGGTCGAGGCCGAGATGCTGCTGGCGGACGAGCCGGTCGCCGCCCTCGATCCCTATCACCAGCTTCACACCATGGAATTGCTGCGCGAGGTGGTGGCGCGGGGCGCCGGGGTCGTCGTCGTCCTGCACGACCTGACGCTGGCGGCGCGTTTCTGCGACCGGCTGGTGCTGCTCTCGGGCGGGCGGGTGATGGCCGCGGGCCTGCCGCGCGACGTGCTGTCGGACGATAATCTCGCCGCCGCCTATCACATCCGCGCCCTCCACGGCGAGGTCGAGGGCACGGCCTTCACCCTGCCCTGGCAGCGGATCGACCCCGCCTGATCTTACGGAAAACCCGAAGATTGCTTCCTGCCGCCGCGCGGTGGACGATCAACGGCGGCACCCCTATGGTGCCTGTAGTGTTCCAGGAGACCATGGCATGAAGACCAAAGCCGTTCTGACCGTCGAAGATGTCGATACCATCCTGAAAGGGGCGCGGGCGGAAGCCCTGGCCAACAATTGGGCGGTGACCATCGCGGTGGTGGACGACGGCGGCCATCCCCTCGGCATGATCCGTCTCGACGGTTGCCCGCAGATGAGCGCCTATATCGGCACCGAAAAGGCCCGCACCGCCGCCCTCGGCCGGCGCGAGAGCAAGATTTTCGAGGACATGGTCAACGGCGGCCGCATGTCCTTCCTCTCGGCGCCCGTCCTGCAGGGCCTCCTTGAAGGCGGCGTGCCGGTGATCGTCGATGGCGACGTGATCGGCGCGGTCGGTGTCTCGGGCGTCAAGTCGATCGAGGATGCCCAGATCGCCAAGGCCGGCATCGCCGCGCTGCTCGGCTGATCACGCCCAACATCCCCCGGAGGCCGCGCCCATGACGTCCCGCATCACCCGTCACCGCCTGCAGGTGTCCGCCGATCTCGCCGCCTTCGTCGAGGACGAGGCGCTGCCCGGCACCGGGATCGAGGCGGCCGATTTCTGGGCCGGCTTCGATGCCATGGCCCATGATCTGGCGCCCAAGAACCGCGCGCTGCTCGCCATCCGCGACGAGCTGCAGGCCAAGATCGACGCCTGGCACCGGGCGAACGGCGTCGGCGATCCGGCGGCCTATCGCGCTTTCCTCCGCGATATCGGCTATCTGGTGCCGGTGCCCGACAGCGTCGCCATCGATACCAGCGGCATTGACAGCGAAATCGCCGAACAGGCGGGGCCGCAGCTCGTCGTGCCGGTGATGAACGCGCGCTATGCCCTCAACGCCGCCAACGCGCGCTGGGGCAGCCTCTACGACGCGCTCTATGGCACCGATGCGATCCCCGAAAGCGACGGGGCGGAAAAAGCCGGCGGCTATAATCCGCTGCGGGGCGCGAGGGTGATCGCCTTCGCCCGCGACATGCTCGACCGGGCGGCGCCGCTCGCCACCGGCTCCCACGCCTCGGCGACGGCCTATATGGTCGAGGACGGGCGCCTGTCGGTCACCCTGGGGGCGGGCCTCACCACCCTCGCCGACGACAAGGCCTTCGTCGGTTACACCGGCGATCCGGCCGCGCCGACCTCGGTGCTGATCCGCCACAACGGGCTGCATCTCGAACTCCAGTTCGACAAGAACCACCCCATCGGCGCGAGCGATCCCGCCGGGATCAAGGACGTGCTGACCGAAGCCGCCCTGACCACGATCATGGATTGCGAGGATTCGGTCGCCGCCGTCGATGCCGAGGACAAGGTGGTGGTCTATCGCCACTGGCTCGGCCTGATGAAGGGCACCCTGACCGAAGAGGTGGTGAAGGGCGGCAAGAGTTTCATCCGCGCCATGAACCCTGATCGGAGCTATCTGACGCCCACGGGCGGCACGCTGACCCTGCCGGGCCGCTCGCTGATGTTCATTCGCAACGTCGGCCATCTGATGACCAATCCGGCCATCCTGCTCGCCGACGGCAGCGAGATTCCGGAAGGCCTGATGGATGCGGCGATCACGGTGCTGATCGCCAAGCACGATCTGAGCGGCGCCGGCAAGTTCC
>JAOZVS010000104.1 GCA_025869435.1 Zavarzinia sp. | reverse complement strand
GGCGCGAGGATGGTCAGGGCTCGACTTCGGCCGACATCAAGCGGCTGTGGCGGAGCAAGCAGGCGGCCCCGGCGGAATAGGCCGGCGGCCGACCGCCCCTCAGGGCAGCGATTTGCGGAACTGGATCATGCCCCCGATGGAATCCTCACCATCGGGGCGCAGCAGCATCGGCGTCCGGTCTTCCACCGCGCCGAAGGACAGGCGCAGGCCCTTGGGGTCGGCGGCGCGGGGCGCGGGCGGGACGAGACTGCCCATCGACCATTCGGGCGACGGCAGCATGGCGCTGTGACGGCTGGTCGGCGGCTGGACATCGAGTCCGGCCGAACGCGACGATTCGAGAACGGGCGCGATATCGACATTGCGGTCGTCGCGCAATTCACCGGCATGGGCGCCGGCCATCAGGACCGGCGACACCAGAAGCGCAAGGATGATCCGCCGGTGCACAACCATGGCGTCATGCAACCACCAGCCTGTCGCCGTTTCCAGCGCAAGAGCCACCAGATCGGCGCGATCCCCGACTCAGCGCGTCAGAGCGGTGTCGAGGGATCCTGCTGCCGGGCGAGATAGCGCTCGCCGCCATCGACCGCGATCACCTGCCCCGTCACCTGGGGTGCCCGGGCGAGGAAGGCGACGGCATCGGCGATATCCCGAGGCCCGAGCCCGGGGCCGAGGGGCAGCTTGCCCTTCTCGGCCTGGAAACGCCCCTCGTCCTGGAACGGGCTGATCAGCGTGAGGCCCGGCGCGACGCCATTGACCCGGATGCGCGGGGCGAAATAGCGCGCGGCGAGATCGGTGATCGTCGCCAGCGCCGCCTTGCCCAAGGTATAGGACAGGAAGTCGGGATGCGGCCATGCCAGCTTGGCGTCGAGCACATTGACGACGGCGCCCCGGCCGATCGCCCGGTCGAAGGCCTGGATCAGCAGCAGGGGCGCCAGGGCATTCACCGCCATGTGGCGATTGAAGGACGCCGCGCCCAGACTGCGGAAATCATCCGGCTCGAAGCGGGAGGCATTGTTGACGATCAGGCCGATGTCCGGCCGGCGCGCGAACAGCGCATCCGCCGCCGCCGGCAACCCCGCGCCGTCGTCAAGGTCGAGGGCGACGAGTTCGGCCCGGCCGGCCAGCGCCTCCGGCAGCTCGGCGGTGGCGGGATCCCGCGTCTGCAGGACGAGATCATAGCCATCGGCGGCCAGCCGGGCCGCGATGGCGGCGCCGATCCGCTTGGTGCCGCCGGTGATCAGAGCTGCAACGCCCATGGTGTCGATTCCCTCCCCTTGCCTTCCATCTCTACATGCTCGCGGACGCGCGGGCATGATGTTTCTATCATGGGGGATTTCCGATATGATCCCGCGCGCCGGCGGTGCCGGTATCCAGTTTTCCCCGGGGGGATGTTTGAAATGTCCAATGAACTGACCATCAAGCGCGGCACCAAGACCGATCCGGCCGATGTCGCCGCCATCGACAAGTCCAAGCTCGGCATCCTGCTGGCCAAGCCGCCGCAGACCGAGACCGAGGGTCAGGCCGCCTACAGCGGCTATACCCAGTGCCCCTGGTGCGGCCATGTCGGCTGGACCGTCGGCCTCGACACCAATTACTACATCGACATCGTCTGCGGTGCCTGCGGCGGTTACTTCCGCGCCTGATCGGCCCGGAACGGACCCTGAATTCGGGGCGGGTGCCGGTCGGCATCCGCCCTTTTTCATGGCATGTTGAGACCGCCCCATTCCCCAACGGAGAGAAGGATCATGGTGAGGAAGCTCTGGCTCGTCGTTCTGTTCGGCCTGGTCGGCCTGACCGCCGCCTGCAACACGATCGAAGGTGCCGGCCGCGATATCCGCAACACGGGCGACGCGATCTCGGACGGCGCGCGCGACGTGAAGAACAAACTGTAGGCCTCGGGAAAAAGGCCTCGGGGAAAAAGGAAGGGGCGCCGCGACGGGCGCCCCTTCGCGTCACTCCGCCGGCTGGATCGCCGGGGCCGCGGCCTTCCGCGAGAACAGGCCGCGGATCATCACGAAGAACACCGGCACGAAGAAGATGCCGAGCACGGTCGCCGCGATCATGCCGCCCATCACGCCGGTGCCGATGGCGTTCTGCCCGCCCGAACCCGCGCCATTCGCCAGCACCAGCGGCGTCACGCCGAGGATGAAGGCGAGCGAGGTCATCAGGATCGGCCGCAGGCGCAGGCGCACGGCTTCCAGCGTCGCCGCCACGAGATCCATGCCCTTTTCCTGCTGCTCCTTGGCGAATTCGACGATCAGGATCGCGTTCTTCGCCGACAGCCCGACCGTGGTCAGAAGCCCGACCTGGAAGAAGATGTCATTGGAGAGCCCGCGCATGTTGGCCGCGAGGACGGCGCCGATGACGCCGAGCGGCACGACGAGGATGACCGAGAAGGGAATCGACCAGCTCTCGTAAAGCGCGGCAAGGCAGAGGAAGACGACGAGGATCGAGATCGCGTAGAGCATCGGCGCCTGATCGCCCGAGGCCCGCTCCTGATCCGACAGGCCGGTCCATTCGTAACCGACGCCGGCCGGCAGTTTCGCGATCAACTCCTCCATCGCCAGCATGGCGTCGCCCGACGACAGACCCGGCGCCGCCGAGCCCTGGATCGAGAAGGACGGCTGGCCGTTGTAGCGCTCCAGCCGGGCCGGGCCGAAGTCCCAGCGCGTGGTGGCGAAGGCCGAGAAGGGCACCATCTCGCCCTTGTCGTTGCGGACATGCCAGCGGTTCAGATCCTCCGGCGACATGCGATAGGGCGCGTCGGACTGGACATAGACCTTCTTGATGCGGCCGCGATCGACGAAGTCGTTGATATAGGCGCCGCCCCAGGCGGTCGACAGGGTCGCGTTGATGTCGGCGATCGACAGGCCGAGGCTGCCGGCCCGCACCACGTCGATGTCGATCCGGTACTGGGGCTCGTCCTCCTGGCCGTTCGGGCGCACGCCGACGAGGCGCGGATCCTGCCCGGCCATGCCCAGCAGCATGTTGCGCGCCATCAGCAGGCGATCGTGACCGATGCCCGCCAGATCCTTCAGCTGCAGGTCGAAGCCCGAGGCATTGCCGAGCTCGATCACGGCGGGCGGCGCGAAGGCGAAGGCCATGGCGTCCTTGATCGCCATGAAGGTGCCCATGGCGCGGCCGGCCACCGCCTGCACGGCGAGGTCGGGACGCTGGCGCAGGGCCCAGTCCTTGAGGCCGACGAAGGCGAGGGCGACGTTCTGGCCGTTACCGCCGAAGGAGAAGCCCTGGACGGTGAAGATGGATTTCACCGCTTCGCCCTGATCGACCAGGAAGTGGTTCTCGATCTGCTTCACCACCTCCATGGTGCGTTCCTGGGTCGCGCCGACCGGCAGCTGGGCCTGGCTGAACAGGATCGCCTGGTCCTCGTCCGGCAGGAAGGACGTGGGCAGCCGGACGAAGAGGAAGCCGAGGCCGACGACGATCGCGAGATAGACGACGAAGACCGCCGGCACCCGCTTCAGAAGCCCGCCGACCGTGCGTTCGTAGCCCCGGCTGGCCGCCTCGAAACCGCGGTTGAACCAGCCGAAGGGACCGCTGTGGCGGTGCTCCTCGCCCTTGTGCACGGGCTTCAGCAAGGTGGCGCAGAGTGCCGGCGTCAGGATCAGCGCGACCAGCACCGAAAGCACCATGGCCGAGACGATGGTGACCGAGAACTGGCGATAGATGACGCCGGCCGAGCCCGAGAAGAAGGCCATCGGCACGAAGACCGCCGACAGCACGAGGGCGATGCCGACGAGGGCGCCGGTGATCTGGCCCATCGACTTGCGGGTGGCATCGCGCGGGGACAGACCTTCCTCGCTCATCACCCGCTCGACATTCTCGACGACGACGATGGCATCGTCGACGAGAAGACCGATGGCGAGAACCATGGCGAACATGGTCAGCACATTGATCGAATAGCCGAGCGCGAACAGGACGCCGAAGGTGCCGAGCAGCACGACCGGCACGGCGATGGTCGGGATCAGCGTCGCCCGGAAATTCTGCAGGAAGACATACATGACGACGAAGACGAGGACGATCGCCTCGAGCAGCGTCTTCACCACTTCCTCGATCGAGACTTTCACGAAGGGCGTGGTGTCATAGGGAAAGACGGCATGGACACCCTGGGGGAAGAAGGCCGAAAGCTCGGTCATCTTGTCCCGCACCGCTTCCGCCGTGGACAGGGCATTGGCGCCCGCCGCCAGCTTGAGACCGATGCCCGCGGCCGGCGCGCCATTGTAGCGCGCGATGACGTCGTAACTCTCGGCGCCGACCTCGACCCTGGCGACATCGCCGAGGGTGACCCGCGCGCCCTCGCCCGAGCCCTTCAGCAGGATGGCCGAGAATTGCTCCGGCGTCGTCAGCAGCGACTGGGCGATGATGGTCGCGTTCAGTTGTTGCCCGGGAACCGGCGGCGTGCCGCCCAGCTGGCCGGCCGAAACCTGCACGTTCTGCGCCTGAAGGGCGGCGGTGACGTCGCTGGCGGTCAGGCCAAAGGCATTCAGCCGCGCGGGATCGAGCCAGACACGCAATGCGTACTGGCTGCCGAAAACCTGGATGTCGCCGACGCCATTCACCCGGCTGAGGGGGTCGACGAGGTTGGCGCCGATATAATCGGCGAGATCGATCTGGGTCTGGCCGCTGTCACCGGCGACAAGACCGATGACCATCAGGAAATTGTCGGTCGCCTTGGCGACGACGACACCCTGCTGCTGCACGGACTGCGGCAGGGTGGGAGTCGCGAGGGCCAGCTTGTTCTGCACCTGCACCTGGGCGATGTCGGGATCGGTGCCCGATTCGAAGGTCAGGGTGATGATCGACAGGCCCGACGACGACGAGGTCGAGGACATGTAGCGAAGGTGATCGATACCCTTCATCTTCTGTTCGATCACCTGGGTGACCGAGTCCTCCAGCGCCTTCGCCGAGGCGCCGGGATAGGTCGAGGAGATGGAAATCGTGGTCGGCGCGATCGCGGGATATTGCGCGATCGGCAGACTGAAGATGGCGAGGCCGCCCGCCAGCATGATCACGATCGCGATCACCCAGGCGAAAATCGGCCGGTCGATGAAGAAATTGGCCATGAGGCGCCCCTGTTACTGCGCGGCCGCGGCCGTGGGCGCGACCGCTTTCACGGGCATCCCGGGCTGGACGTGCTGCAGGCCCTCGACAATCACCTTGTCGCCGGCCGCGATTCCCGACGTGACCAGCCAGGCATCGCCGATGGCGCGATCGGCCACCACCTTGCGCGCCTCGGCCTCGCCCTTGTCGTTGACGACGAGGGCGGAACCTTCGCCGGTCGGGCTGCGGGTGACGCCGCGCTGGGGCACCAGGATGCCCTGCTCGTCCACGCCGACCTCGACGATGGCGCGCACGAACATGCCGGGCAGCAGGCGCTCGTCCTTGTTGGGGAACAGGGCGCGCAGGGTGACGGAGCCCGTGCTCTCGTTCACCACCGCTTCCGAGAACTTGAGCACGCCCGGCTGATCGTAGGTCGAGCCATCCTCGAGGACGAGGGTGACCTTGGCGCTGCCGGCGTCGACCCCGGACAGAAGGCCCCGGGCCATGTCGGCCTTGAGGCGCAGCATTTCCGCGCTGGACTGGGTCAGGTCGACATAGATCGGGTCGAGCTGCTGGATCGAGGCCAGCGCCGTCGCCTGATTGGCGTTGACGAGGGCGCCCTGGGTGACCGAAGAGCGGCCGATGCGGCCGGAGATCGGCGCCAGGATATGCGCCCGCTGGAGATTGATCTGCGCCGCCGCCAGCGCGGCCTTGGCCGATGCGACATCCGCCTGCGCCTGCTTCAGGACGGCCACCGCATTGTCGTAATTCTGCCGGCTGGTCGCGTTGGTGCGCACCAGTTCGGCATAGCGCCGCTCGTCCAGCCGGGCGACATCGACGCCCGCTTCGGCCCGGGCGAGGGCGGCCTGCGCCGAATCGACCGCCGCCTGATAGGACGCGGGATCAATCTGGTACAGCGGATCGCCCGCCTTGACGGCCGCGCCTTCCTCGAACAGCCGTCCGGTGATGATGCCGTCGACCTGCGGGCGAATCTCCGCCACGCGGAAGGCCGCGGTCCGGCCCGAGAGTTCGCTGGTCAGCACGACGCGCGACGGCGCGATGGCGACGACGCCAACCTCGGCCGGCCCCATGGGCGGCATGCCGCCACCCTGCTGGCCCTGCTGCTGGTCGCAGGCGGTGAGAAATAGAGAAACGCTCAGGGCCAGCGTACTCGCCGCCACGGAAACGCGCTTATGAATAGGCATCGGGCACCTGTAATATCCGAAAACGGACGAAGGCCATGCCTCCGTCCCCGCAAATCCGGTCCGCCCCCCGTCATCGCTTCAACGGCGATGTTGTATAGAATGAATGTTCATTCTAACATGAAGTCAAGCGTGGATTTCGGCCGCCCCCTCGATCCGGGGTCACGGGCCGACGAAAGGGAATCATGGTTGCGGGTGAAGACTGCGGCGACAGCCGGGCGGAATCGCGGCGGCGCCAGATCATCGATGCGGCGATCCGCTGCTTTCGCCGCAACGGCTTCCATGCCACCTCCATGGCCTCCCTGGCCAAGGAAGCGGGGATGAGCGTCGGCCACATCTATCACTACTTCGAGAACAAGGAAGCGATCATCGCCGGCTTCATCGAGGATGATCTCGAGGAATTCCGCGACGCCATGCGCCGCCTGCAGGACTCGGACGGCACCTTCGTCGACGCCATGGTCGACCAGGCGGACCATGGCTTCGACGACATGTGCGACCCCGATTACGCCGCGCTCTTCATCGAGGTGACCGCCGAAGCCGCGCGCAACCCCCGCGTCGCCGCCCTGGTGCAGGACAGCGACGCGGCCATGCGGAAAACCCTGGCCGAGACCATCGCCAGCGACTGCGGCTGTACCGCGGAATCCGACCGGGAAGAGTTGATGGGCCGGGTCGAGGTGGTGGCCGCGATCTACGAAGGCCTGGCCCTGCGGGCGATCCGCAATCCATCGATCAACCGGGACGCCGTGCTGAAAGCCATGCGCCTCGCCATCGCCCGCCTGCTCTCGCCCTGATTTCCCCCCATCCGATAATCGTCCTCGAAATTCCCCCATGGATTGTTTACCGTGATGGATAGCCCGGGCGCGGAGGGGACTGGCCATGGCGGCATCACGGCAACGCCTGATCGTGCTGTTCGACGGCACATGGAATGATCCGGTCTCGCGCACCAATGTCTATCGCCTCGCCGGCAGCATCGCCGATTACGATGGCGACATTCCTCAGCGCTTCTTCTACAGCCCCGGCGTCGGCACCGGGAAATTCGGCCGCCTCATCGGCGGCGCCACCGGCTACGGCCTCAGCCCGATCATGTATCAGGGCTATGACTGGCTGGCCCGCCGCTATCGCGACGGCGACGAGATTTATGTCTTCGGCTTCAGCCGGGGCGCCTATACCGCGCGAAGCCTCGTCGGGCTGATGCGCAAATGCGGCCTGCCGCTGATCAACACCCTGCAATTGCAGGCCGCCGCCGAGAAACTCTACCGCAACACGGACCTACACCCCGACGATTCGGCCTGCGTGCAGTTCCGCGACGCCTTTGGCCCCGCGCCCCCCGTGCACGTCCTCGGGGTCTGGGACACGGTCGGCGCGCTCGGCATCCCCGGCACCATGCTGACGGAAAAGGCCGGCGGGCACTATGCCTGGCACGATACCGAATTGTCGAAGATCGTGGCCCGGGCCTATCACGCCATGGCCCTCGACGAACAC
>JAOZVS010000103.1 GCA_025869435.1 Zavarzinia sp. | reverse complement strand
GACGCTGCGGCTCTTGTCCACGGTGACGGTCTTGCCGTTGGGGCCGGTCGCCGTGCCGGAATAATCGTAGGTGCCCTGGCCATCGGTGGTGCCGCTGCCCGAATAGGTGCCGCCGCGCCGGCCTTCGCCGCCGCGGTTCACGGAATAGGTGCCGTCGCCATTGTTGGTGGCGCTGCCCGAACGGCTCCAGCTGTTGCCGGCGCGGCCGGTGCCTTCGCGGTTGCGGCTGCAGGTGCCGTTGGCGCAGCCGCTGTCGAGGTTGCGGGAATAGCTGCGGCCACCGGCGCCGGTGCCGCTGACATGGCGATCGCGGGCGAAGCTCTCGCTGGCGGCACCGGCGAGGGTCAGGGTGGCGGCCAGGGCGGCCAGGGTGGCGAGAGCAGCCTTGCGGGTGAACATCGGTGGTCTCCTCGGGTCTGGCGGCCGGGTCATTCCGTCCGCCGTCGAAAGCGATCCTCCGCCCGCCGCTTTGCCCGGGTATTGCCGCCGGGCTGATATTTGTAACGATTTGTAACGGGCCTTGGCGCCGCCGCCGGCTTCGATGACAATCCCGGCCATGAGCGACAAGACGATCCTTCTCGTGGAGGACGACGCCGAAATCCGCGACCTTCTCTCCGCCTTCCTGCGGCGGGAAGGTTTCGCCGTCGAGACGGCGGGGGAGGCGAGGGCGATGGATGCCATCCTCGCGCGGCTGCGGCCCGACGCGATGGTGCTCGACATCATGCTGCCGGGCGAGGATGGATTGTCGATCTGCCGGCGCATCGCGCCCCGGGGCGATATTCCGATCATCATGCTGACGGCCAAGGGCGACGACATCGACCGGATCGTCGGCCTCGAACTCGGCGCCGACGACTATCTGCCCAAGCCCTTCAACCCGCGCGAGTTGCTGGCGCGGATCCGGGCGGTGCTGCGCCGGGGCGGGCGGGTCGCGGCGACCGCGGGATCACCCCGGCGCCGCCTGCGCGTCGCCAGCCTGACCGTCGATCTCGATGGCCGGCTGGTCGAGGACGCGGCGGGTCGGCGCGTCGCCCTGACCTCCGCCGAATTCGATCTACTCGCCTGTTTCGTCGAACATCCGCGCCGGGTGCTCAGCCGCGATCAATTGCTGGACTGGACGCGGGGGCGCGTCGCCGATCCCTTCGATCGCACCATCGACGTCGGCATCTCGCGCCTGCGCCGCAAGCTGGAAGCGGCCGACGCCACGGTGCCCGGACTGATCAACACGGTGCGCAACGGCGGTTACATCTTCTCGGGCGATATCGTGGAGGTTTCGTCGTGATGGCCCGTCTCGGCATCGTCTGGCGGCTGGTGCTGATCCTGCTGGCGGCGCTGATCCTGGTGCAGCTGATCACCACCACCGTCTATTTCTGGCGGCGGGAACAGGCTTTCGACGCGCGCCTGCGCTCGCCCATCGCCGATCAGGTGGCGGCCATGGCCAGTCTCGTCGACGAGGCCGATCCGCTGGAGCGCGAGATCATGCTGCGCGCCTTCAACAGCCAGGATCTCCTGGTCAGCATCACCGCCGACCGGGGCGCGGTCCTGCCCGAGGGGCGACCGCTTCGCCCGATGGAAGGGCGCATCCGGGCCGAGCTGCCGGCGCTGTCGCCGCCCCGCGTCGTCGTCGTCCGCATGGAAGCCGATATCGAACAGAGCCGGCGCCTGCCCCTGCTCAGCCGCTTGTTCGCCGGCAAGGTGGCGGCGACGGTCGGCCTGTCCGACGGGCGCTTTCTTCACGTCCTGGCCGATGGCGACCTGATGCCCCGGCTGTTCGGCCTGCAGCCCGGCTTCTTCGCCGGGATCATCGGCTTCATGGTCGCGCTTCTCGTCATCGTCCTGTTCACCCGGGAATCGAAGCCGCTGCGCCTTCTGGCCCGCTCGGTCCAGGATTTCGGCCGCGACGCCGAGCCCCGGCTGGTCAAGGAAGCGGGCGCGGCCGAGGTGCGGGTGCTGATCCGCGCCTTCAACGACATGCAGGGCCGCCTGTCCGAATTGATGCGCAACCGCGCCTTCATCCTCGGCGCCCTCGCCCATGACCTGCGCACCTATCTCACCCGGTTGCGGCTGCGCGCCGAATTCCTGCCGGACGAGGCGGACAAGGACCAGTGGATCCGCAATCTCGATCACATGGGCCGCATGGTCGAGGACAGTCTGACCTTCGCCAAAGTCAGCTTCGGCGCCGACCGCGAGGCGCGCAGCGATCTCGCCCAGATCGCCCGGCGCGAGATCGAGGAGCGGCAGGCCCTCGGCCTCGCGGTTACCGGCAACCTGTCGGAAGCGGTGGCCCCGGTCGCCGGCGGCGAGACGGCGCTGGCCCGCGCCCTCGCCAATCTGGTCGACAATGCCCTGAAATACGCCGGCAACGCCGAGATCTCCCTGACGCGGGAGGATGGCACCTTGCTCCTCGCGGTCGAGGACCGGGGGCCGGGCCTGCCGATGGCCGCGCGCGACCAGCTGGGCCAGCCGTTCCAGCAGGCCGATGCCGCCCGCACCAAGGGGACAAGCGTGGGGGGGCCGCAGGCGGGCGCCGGCCTTGGCCTCGCCATCGCGCGGGAAATCGCCACCGGTCTCGGCGGCGACCTGGTATTGGGCGACCGTCCGGGGGGCGGGGCGCGTGTGGTTCTGCGGATGCCCGCCATATCTTCTTGAACCGGGACGCGCGGCGCACGATATTTGGGCCAGCGTTCAATCGTGAACAGAGGAATTTCCATGGCTGACTTCAATCGTTATCCCACCGGCTCGGTCGCGGGCGGGCGGGCATCGGCGGTCAGCTTCGATGCCGGCCTCCGCGCCTATATGCAGCGGGTCTATCAGTTCATGGCGATGGCGACCGGCCTTTCGGGCGTCACCGCCTGGGCCGTGGCCAACACGGGCCTGCGCGACATCTTCTTCGCCTATAACCCGCAGGCCATGGCCTGGGGGCCGACCGGCCTCGGCCTGGTCGCCATGATCGCGCCGATCGCCCTCGTCTTCTTCATCTCGTTCCGTATCCAGCACATGAAGGCTTCGACGGCGCAGATGGCCTTCTGGGTCTACGCCGGCCTGACCGGTCTGTCGCTGGCCTCGATCCTGCTGAACTTCACCGGCGAGAGCGTGGCGCGGGTGTTCTTCATCTCGGCCGCGGCCTTCGGCGGCATGAGCCTGTGGGGCTATACGACCAAGCGCAGCCTCGATGCCCTCGGCTCGTTCCTGTTCATGGGCCTGATCGGCATCCTGATCGCCTCGGTGGTCAATATCTTCCTCGCCTCCTCGGCGATGCAGTGGATGATCTCGGTGATCGGCGTCCTGGTCTTCTCGGGCCTCACCGCCTATGACACCCAGAAGATCAAGGAAATGTACGCCGAGGGCGACGATGGCGAAGTGGCGACCAAGAAGGCCGTGTTCGGCGCCCTGACGCTCTATCTCGACTTCATCAACCTGTTCATCATGATGATGCGCCTCTTCGGCGACCGTCGCTGATCGCAGGCGACACGACGTGACAGACGCCCGGCGGTTCCACCCGCCGGGCGTTTTCGTTTAGGCTGACCGGAACGGAGACAGGGAGACCGCGTGATGAAAGTGCTCGTTGCCATGATGAAGCATGAAACGAACACCTTCTCGCCCCTGGTCACCGATCTCGCCCGTTTCGAGGCCTGGGGCCTGCACTTCGGCCCCGCCGCCGAGCGCGCCTATGCCGATACCGCCATGCCCATGGGCGCCTATATCCGCCTGTGCCGGGCGCGCGGTGCCGAGGTGATCACCCCCGTCGCGGCCGAGGCCATGCCCGGCGGCATCGTCACCCGCGAGGCTTACGAGACCCTGGCCGGCGCCATAGTCGAGGCGGCGCGGCAAGGCGTCGACGCCATGCTGCTCGATCTTCACGGCGCCATGGTCGCCGAACATGTCGCCGACGGCGAGGGGGAGTTGCTGCGGCGCCTGCGCGCGGTCGCGCCCCATGTGCCGATCGCCGTCACCTGCGACCTGCATTGCAATCTGACGGCCGCCATGGTCGAGAATTGCGATGCCTTGATCGGTTACAAGACCTATCCCCATGTCGACATGGCGGAAATGGGCGAGCGGATCGCCCGTGTGCTGTTCGACGCCATCGACGGGACATGCCGGCCGGTCATGGCCTTCTCGCCTATCCCTGTGCTGGCGCAGACCCTGCGCATGGGCACCGACGATGCCCCGATGAAGGATCTGGTCGAGGAGGCGCGCCGGCTGGAAGGCCGGGGCCTGCTGGCGGCCACCGTTTTCGGCGGTTTTCCCATGGCCGATGTCGCCCATGCCGGCATGGCGGCGGTGGTCGTCGCCGATGGCGACCGGGGCGCGGCGCAGGACGCGGTCGATCATCTGGTCGATTTCACCAGGGCGCGGCGCGACGACTTCCTTTATGGCCACGAAGCGATCGAGACGGCGCTGGAGCGGGCGGCGGCGCTGGGAGATGAAGGCGGGCCGGTGATCCTGCTCGATCACGCCGACAATTGCGGCTCGGGCGGGACGCAGGATGTCATGGGCGTCATCGCCGCCGTGATCGACAAGGGCCTTCGCGATGTCGCCGTGGGCGCGGTCTTCGACCCGGAGGCGGTTGTTCAGATGGCGGCGGCCGGGGTCGGCAGCACCATCACCCTCGATCTCGGCGGGCGGATCGCCATGCCGGCGCTGGGTCTCGAAGGAAGGCCGCTGACCGTCACCGGCCGGGTGAAGGTGCTGACCGACGGGCGCTTCACCGTGCGGGGGCCGATGTATACGGGCGTCACCGTCGAGATGGGACCGACGGCGGTCCTCTCCATCGATGACGGAAGGGTGGAGATCGTCATCACCTCGCGCCATCACGAGCCGTGGGATCGCGGCGTCTTCACCAGTGTCGGCATCGACCCCGCCACCAAGCGCTATCTGCTGCTGAAATCGCGCATCCATTACCGGGCGGGTTTCGCGCCCCTGGCGAAGGCGACCATCACCCTCGACGGCGAGGGCGTGACCACGTCGGACAACAGCAAATTGACCTACGACCGGCTGGCGCGGCCGATCTATCCCTTCGACCGCATCAACTGACGGCGGAACGCCGGCCCGGCAACAGGCGGGCGAGGATGTCCGCGTCGGCGCCGGGACCGGCGACGGCCCTTATGTCGCGGGGGCCAAGGGCACGGCCGTCGGCGGCGCGCACCTCGAGGGGGGCGATGGGCAGCCGGTCCCGCCGGTCGACCAGCACCACGGGCGGCGGGTCCGGATTGGCATGGGCATCGCCCCATTGCAGCAGGGCGACCAGCACCGGCATCAGCGCCTCGCCCTTCGGCGTCAGGCGGTATTCGACTGTGGCGGCATCGGGCTCGGTCCGCTCCAGCACGCCGGCGGCGACCAGTTTCTTCAACCGGGCCGACAGGATGTTGCGGGCAATGCCCAGGCGATCGGTGAAATCCTGGAAGCGGCGGCAGCCGAAGAAGGCTTCGCGCACCACAAGCAGGCTCCACCATTCGCCGACCACGTCGAGGGCGCGGGCGAGGGAACAGTTCTTCTCGGCGAAGGAATGGCGGGTCATGACCGGGGACGATAGGGCGCATGGTTGCATGATGCAACTGCACGGGCCGCAGCCCAGCGATGTCGGGCACGCAGTTGCATGATGAAACTACATGGCCTTCAATCGTCGCCACGATGTTCGATGGGGGCTTGTCATGAACCAGATCCACCGGGGACGCCTGACCGACGTGAAGGTCGAGCGCCTGTTCCCGCCCCGCGCAGGCGAAGCGGCGGAAACGCCGCTGCCCGAAACGGCGCCGCTACCCGCCGAAGGCCTGTTCGCCCGCGACGGCGAGGATCATCTGCCGCTGCCCCTGGCGCATGGCCCCTTCGATGCACTCCACGGCGGCGCCATCGGTGGCTTGCTGGCCAATGCGGCCGAGGCGCTGGCGGCGCGGGAGGACATGGGCACGCCGATCGCCGCCCATATCCAGTTCCTGCGCCCGCTGAAGTCCGACCACCGGCTGACGGTCTTCGCCGAGGTGGCCCAGCCCGGCCGGCGCCTGAATCTCGTCGATGCCTTCATCGAGGTGGAGGGGGCTCTCCGGGCCGAGGGGCGTTTCACCTTCGCGCGGGATATCGACATCCCGGGCCTCGCCGAGCGGCCGACCGGCCCCGTGCATGATCCCCTGTCCTTCCCGGTGATCCAGCCGCCGCACCAGCCGGGCCGCACCTGGTTCAAGGATGCCCTCGAATGGCGCGAGGCACCGGGCGGCACGGTCTGGATCCGGGGCCTGACCGATCTTGGCCCCGAGGCCCATGCCTTGCCCCGGGTGATCGCCGCCGCCGACTGGTCCGCCGGCATCAGCCGGCCCGATGGTTGGTCCCGGCCCCGGGCCGCCGCCTTCCCCAATTCGGCCCTGACCCTGAACCTGTGGCGCCGGCCCATCGGCGACTGGATCGGCCTCACCCCCAAGAGTCGGTGGAGCCGCGCGGGCTTTGGCATGGCCGAGGCGATCCTGTCGGACAGTCATGGCGAGATCGGCACGAGCGCCATGCCGGTCATCCTGCTGCCTTTCCCGGAGAAAACCGCCCCCGTGGCTTGAGACGCCGCCACAAATGCCTATACTGCGCGCGCCCGACGACGGGCGGATCCAAGGATGGATGTTATGGCGCGCGACGTGAAGAAGGTCGTGCTCGCTTATTCCGGCGGGCTCGACACCTCGGTTATTCTCAAGTGGCTCCAGGAAGCCTATGGCTGCGAGGTGGTGACCTTCACCGCCGACCTCGGCCAGGGCGAGGAGCTGGAGCCTGCGCGCAAGAAGGCCGAAATGTTCGGCGTGAAGGAAATCTTCATCGAGGACCTACGCGAAACCTTCGTTCGCGATTATGTCTTCCCGATGTTCCGCGCCAATGCGCTGTACGAGGGCGTCTATCTGCTCGGCACCTCGATCGCCCGGCCGCTGATCGCCAAGCGCCAGATCGAGATCGCCCGCCAGGTCGGCGCCGATGCCGTCGCCCATGGCGCGACCGGCAAGGGCAACGACCAGGTCCGCTTCGAGCTGTCCTACTACGCGCTCGAGCCCGGCATCCATGTCATCGCGCCCTGGCGCGAATGGGACCTGACCTCGCGCACCAGGCTGATCGACTTCGCCGAGAAGCATCAGATTCCGATCGCCAAGGACAAGCGTGGCGAGGCGCCCTTCTCGGTCGATGCCAACCTGCTGCACACCTCCTCCGAGGGCAAGGCGCTGGAAGACCCCTGGCAGGAGCCGGAGGAATTCGTCTATTCCCGCACCGTCTCGCCCGAGGCCGCGCCCGACAGGCCGACCTATGTCGAGATCGAGTTCGAGAAGGGCGACGCGATCGCCGTCGACGGCGAGAAGCTCTCGCCGGCCGCCCTCCTTGCCCGCCTCAACGATCTGGGCGGCGCCAATGGCATCGGCCGCCTCGACCTCGTGGAGAACCGCTTCGTCGGCATGAAGTCGCGCGGCGTCTACGAGACCCCCGGCGGCACCGTGTTGCTGGCGGCCCATCGCGGCATCGAGTCGATCACCCTCGACCGGGGCGCCATGCACCTGAAGGACGATCTGATGCCGCGCTACGCGGAGCTGATCTACAACGGCCTGTGGTTCAGCCCGGAGCGCGAGATGCTGCAGGCCCTGATCGACAAGAGCCAGGAGCATGTCTCGGGCACGGTGCGGCTGAAGCTCTACAAGGGCTCGGTCCGCGTCGTCGGCCGCAAGAGCCCGAACACGCTCTATTCCTTGAGCCATGTCACTTTCGAGGAAGACGCGGTCTATGACCAGCACGACGCTGAAGGCTTCATCAAACTGAACGCGCTGCGCCTCAAGCTGCTGCGCCGCCGTGGCATGAACAACTGACGAGGCCGGGGGCGGTTCGCCGCCCCCCCTTTGAGCGGATTGCCGATTCATCGAATCGGCAA
>JAOZVS010000102.1:2113-65626 GCA_025869435.1 Zavarzinia sp. | reverse complement strand
GACTGACCGCATCGGGCTGCACCTCGTGTAATCAGTGTGTTGCCACGATGCACGGCCCCTCGGGGAGCCACTGCGTGCTGCTGCCGGCGCCCGACCCCCGGGAAAACGCCGTCATCGCCCGCTGACCCATGGGGGTGGGGGAGCCGCCCCCCTGCGGTCCCCCTATTCCCCTCCCCCCAGACGGGGGGATATGGACCGGGGCACCCCGCCCAGAATAGACCCAACGAAAACGAGGAAACGTCAGGTTGAGCAATGCGACCCCCGTCCGGGGCCGGCCGAAAGGCGCCGGTGCCGGGCGACGGCGAAGCCTTGCCCGACGCCGGGGTGACACCCGCTGGCGCTTCCCCCAATGGCGGGAGAGGGCATGGGTCTGCTCATCAATATCGACAACGGCGGCACGCTGACGGATATCTGCGTGATCGACGGGGCGAAGGTCCACCACACCAAGACCATCACCACGCCCTATGACTTGTCGAAATGCTTCTTCGAGGGTCTGAAGAAAGCCTCCGTCGCCGTCTATGGCGAGGAGAGGCTGCTCGACCTCCTGGTCGCCACCGATCACATCCGTTACTCGACGACCCAGGGCACCAACGCCATCGTCGAGAAGAAGGGCCCCCGCCTCGGCCTGATCCATTCCGCTGGCGACGATATCACCGGCCTGTCCGCCTCGGCCGACGCCAAGGCGATGTTCGACGTTCTCGTCGGCGACCGGGTGCAGGCGATCGACCTCGCCCTGACCGGCGACGCCTTCGACGGCGCCCTGGTTTCGGCGATCAACGCCCTGACCAACAATGGCGCCAACCGCATCGTCATCAGCCTCGGCGGCGACGATTACCGGGCGGGCGAGAAGCGGCTGAAACAGGCGATCCTGCGCAAGTTCCCGCGCCATCTGCTGGGCGTCGTGCCCGTGCTCTGCGCTTCGGAGCTGGTCGACGACGGCGATGCGGCGCGGCGCGGCTGGTCGGCGCTGATCAACGCCTTCCTGCATCCGGCCATGGAAGGCTTCCTCTATAACGCGGAGGCGATCCTGCGCGAGTGGAAGCACCAGAACCCGCTGCTGATCTTCCGCAACGATGGTGACAGCGCCCGCGTCGCCCGCACCATCGCGGTCAAGACCTATGGCTCCGGCCCCCAGGGCGGCATGGAAGGCGCCCGGGCGCTGGCCGCGCATTACGGCTTCAAGCGTCTCCTGACCATGGATATCGGCGGCACCACGACCGATATCGGCCTCGTCGAAAACGGCGCCCCCCGGGCGCTGCGCCGGGGCGAGATCGAGAATATCGAAATCTCCTTCCCGCTCTCGGACATCGTCTCGGTCGGGGTCGGCGGCTCCTCCATCCTCAAGGTCGAGGATGGCGCGATCAAGGTCGGGCCGGAATCGGCCGGCGGCGCACCGGGGCCGGCCTGCTTCGGTCTCGGCGGCACAAGGCCGACCATCACCGACGTCTTCCTGCTCACGGGCCTCATCGACCCCGCGACCTATTTCGGCGGGGCCATGACCCTCGACCGGGCGCGGGCCGAGGCCGCGGTGCGCGGCGCCATCGCCGAGCCGCTCGGCCTCGATCTGCCGGCCGCGCTCGCCGCGGCGGAGAAAGCCTGGGTCGGCAAGATCGCCGACAGCCTGAAGGCTTTCACCACCATCGACGCCGACACGACCCTCGCTGCCTTCGGCGGGGCCGGGCCCTTCGTCGTCTCGGCGGTGGCCGAGGCGGCCGGCATCAGCCAGGTGATCATTCCGGGCCTCGCCGCCGTCTTCTCGGCCTTCGGCATCGGCTTCTCCGATATCGCGCAGGGTTACAGCCGCAATGTCGGCGCGGGTTCGGCCGAGGCGCTGGAAGCGGCTGCGGCGGAACTCGTCGACCGGGCCAGGCGCGACATGTTCGCCGAAGGTTTCGACCTCGCCGACTGCCGCCTCGACTGGTCGCTGACCAGGGACAGCGCGGGGGCGGGCGAGGCCATCGCCTGGAGCCGGGGCGCCGCCCTGCCCGCCGCCCTCGCCGGGGCCAATGACATCGTGATCGAGCTGCGCGCGGTTCGCCCGATCAATCACGCCAGATTGGTGAACGGTGCCGCGCCGCCCGCCTCCGCCGCCGGCGTCGCCGGCCAGCGGCGCCTGACGGTGCCGGGCGAAGGCGAGGTCAGCCTTGCCGTGCACCGGCTGGAAGACCAGCCGGCGGGCGCGACGGCGGCCGGTCCCTGCATTCTCGAAGAAGCCTTCTTCACGGCCCGCATCGGCCGGGGCTGGCGGTTCAGCGTGAATTCCAACCGCGACACCCTGCTCGCCCGAGACCACTGAGGAGACGTTACGTGAAAGTCCTCGTTACCGAATATCTTCGCCTCGACCTCGCGGCCGAGAAATGGGAATGCCGCCGCTGCGATCACGAGATCGCCGGCGCGCGCGAGAATTACAAGACCGGCCTCCTGATCCACGACCGCGAGCCGTCCGAGATCCACAAGCCGATGCTGGACCCGAAGCGTTACGGCTTCACCTTCGCACCCAATCCGCGCTGGTGCCGCATTCTCGAATATTACTGCCCGTCCTGCGGCACGCTGGTCGAGACCGAATATACCGTGCCGGGCCATCCGCCCACCCATGACATCGAATTCGACATCGACGCCCTCAAGGCGCAATGGGCCAACAGGAAGCCCGTGGTCGAGCGCACCCCGGGCAAGGACCTGCCCCGGCCCGAGGGTCACCACCACCATCATCATCACCACCACGATCACGAAGCGGCGAAGGGCTGAACCAGATGAAGCGCGTTTCTGTCGATATCGGCGGCACCTTCACCGACTGTTTCGTCATCTGGGGTGACCGCTACGTCCAGTCCAAGGCCCTGACCACCAAGCATAATCTCGCCCTCGGCTTCAACGAGGCGCTGGATTACGCCTGCCGCGAAGTCGGCACCTCGCGCGAGCAGATGCTGGCCGAGGTGGATTCGGTCCGCTACGCCACCACCCTCGGCACCAATGCCCTGATCGAGCGGCGTGGGCCCCGCATTGGCCTGATCACCACGGCGGGCTTCAAGTCGACCGTGCCGCTGGCCCGGGGCCGGGGCTATGGCGAAGGCCTCTCCATGGAGGAACAGCAGGACATTCCGAACGCGCGGCGGCCCGAGCCGATCGTGCCGATCGAGATGATCCGTATCGTGCGCGAGCGCATCGATTACAAAGGCGAAGTGTTGATCGAGCTGGACGAGGATGATCTGCGCCGCCAGATCCGCGACCTCGTCGATGCCGGCGCCGAAGCCCTGGTGGTCGCCTTCACCAATTCCGTGGTCAATCCGGTGCACGAGCTGCGGGTGCAGGACATCTTCGTCGAGGATTATCCCGAACACATGCTGGGTGCCGTGCCACTGCTGCTGTCGCATCAGGTCGCCGGCCGCAAGGGCGAATATGTCCGCTCCATGTCGACGATCATGGACGCCTTCCTGCACAAGGTGATGTATTTTGGCCTCTCCTCGCTCGAGCGCAACCTGCGCGCCTCGGGTTACGTGAAGCCGATGCTGGTCGTCCACAATTCGGGCGGCATGGCGCAGCTCAATTCGACCGATGCGCTGCAGACCGTGCATTCCGGTCCCGTCTCGGGCATCGCCGCGGCCGAACATCTGGCGAAATGCGCCAAGCTCGGCAATGTCGTCGCCACCGACATGGGCGGCACCTCCTATGACATCGGCCTCGTCGTCGACGGCGGGGTGAAATTCTACGACTTCCAGCCGACCATCGAGCGCTGGCTGGTGTCGGTGCCCATGGTCCATCTGGCGACGCTCGGCTCCGGCGGCGGCTCCATCGCCCAGCACAACCGCATGTACAACACCGTTCAATGCGGGCCGACCAGCGCCGGCTCCGACCCCGGCCCCGCCTGCTACGACCGGGGCGGCATGAAGCCGACGGTGACCGACGCCGACCTGCTGCTCGGCTATCTCGATCCCGCGAATTATGCCAATGGTTACATCAAGCTGAATCCCCGCCGTGCCCGCCAGGTGATCGAGGACCAGCTGTGCGATCCGATGGATCTCGACCTGATCGAGGCGGCCAAGCTGATCAAGCGCACCGTAGACCTCGACATGGCCAACGGCGTCGCCACGGAACTTCGCACCTTCGGCTACGAGCCGAGCGAATTCACCCTGCTGACCTATGGCGGCAACGGCCCGCTTCATGCCTGCGGCATCGCGCGGGGTCTTGGCATCGGGCGCATTCTGGCGCCGCCCTTCGCCTCGGTCTTCTCGGCCTGCGGCGCGGGCAACCTGTCCCAGCTGCATATTCACGAAATGTCGACCTTCACCGTGCTGTTCGACAGCATGACGAAGCAGCTCTTCACCGATTTCGCGAAATTCAACGCGATGGTCGAGGAGCTGGAGCGCCGGGGCCGCGAGGATCTGCTGCGCCAGGGGATGCCGGTCGAGAAGATCGGCTATCGTCTCGAGCTCGACATGCGTTACGGCAACCAGCGGGTCCAGACCACCGTGGTCACCGACATGACCCGGCTGGAGACCCTGGCCGACGTGGTGAAACTGATCAATCAGTTTCACACCTCCTACGGCGATCGCTTCGGCGAGGGCAGCCAGGCGGCGGAAGCGGGCGTTCGCATCAACACGATCCGCGTCTGTTCCTTCGTCGAGCTTGACGCGGTCGATTTCTCCGACATCCACCCGGGCCAGAAGCGCGTGCCCGCCCCCGCCCCGGTGGGCAGCCGCAAGTGCCATTTCGTCGATCACGACGGCGCGATCGAGACCGCGGTCTATGACGCCGCCGCCCTCGAACACGGCGTCGTCATCGACGGCCCGGCGGTGATCACCACCAGTCACACCACCTATCTGGTCGAACCCGGCTGGCGCTTCGAGGCCGCGGCCCAGGGCGCGGCCTGGTTCACCCGCATCGACGCCTGACGAATAAGGAGTGCAACCATGAACGTCATGCCCGGGATTGCCACCCTCAGCGTCGGCGAACGCAAGCTGCTGCAGGATTTCGTCGACGAGCATCAGCTCTTCTACGGCCCCGACCCTGCGATCATGCGCAACCACAAGCTGGAGCCGCGCACCGCCGCCGAGGACGCGGCGATGAAGAAGCACGACGACCCGCACCTCCTGAACCAGGTGCGTGGCCGCGTCATCTCGGCCCTGTCCGAGAGTTTCCGCATGGTCGAACAGATGGGCGCCGCCCCCGGCGCCAAATGGGGCGATCTCGTCACCGCCATCTTCTCGGCGAGCGGCGACCTGTCGGAAATCTCGCCCGCCGGCATCGTCACCTTCGCCGGCGTCTGCCAGTATCCGATCAAGTTCGTGAACAAATACTGGACCCACGATCCCACGGTCGGCGTCCGCCACGGCGACGGCTTCATCCATAACGACTCGCGTTACGGCGGCATCCACAACACCGACCAGTCGATGATGATGCCCGTGTTCCACGAGGGCGAACTGGTATGCTGGGTCTCCTCGACCATTCACGAGGGCGAGAACGGCGCGATCGAGCCGGGCGGAATGCCCGCCAAGGCGGAATCCCGCTTCGACGAAGGGCTGAAGATGAGCCCCTTCCGCATCGTCGAGGATTTCCAGGTCAAGCGCGACATCCTCACCTTCCTGCAGAATTCGGTGCGCGATCCGAAGCTGCAGTTCGAGGACCTGAAGGTGAAGCTGCACGCCTGCCTGCGGCTGATGGATCGGGTGCGCGCGGTGATCGCGGAATTTGGCAAGGACGCGCTGGTCGCCTATCTTCGCCGTAATCTGGAAGATACCGAAGCCGAGGTGCATCGCCGCATCGCCGAATTGCCGGATGGAACGGTGCGCTTCAACACCTGGATCGACTCGACCCTGCGCGAGCCGGCCCTCCTCAAGGTCGCCTGCGCCGCCCGGGTGAAGGGCGACCGCATGACCATGGATTTCCGGGGCACCTCGCCCCAGCTGTCCAACCGCTCGGTCAATGCCGTCATGGGCTCGACCAAGGTCTGCTTCCTGACGGGTGTCCTGCAGAACATCTGGCCGGACCTGCCGCATAACCAGGGCGTTCTGGCCGCCTTCGATTTCGAGTCGGACGCCAATTCCCTGCTCGACGCCAACAATGACGCGCCCTGCGCCATGAGCCTTCTGCCCATGTTCAGGACGATCACCGTGGCGACGGTGTCCTTCCCGAAGTTCATCTATGGCCTGCCGGATGGCGCCAAGGCGCGGGCGACCGTGACCCTGGCGGCGCAGTACAACCAGCCCGCCACCTTCGTCTACGGCGGCCTGACCCAGCACATGGAAGTGACGGGCAATTTCTGCGCCGACATCAACGGCAACGGTCAGGGCGCGCGCGAGAACCGGGATGGCGAGCACGGCGTCTCGCCGCTGTTCGGCTTCATGTGCGACACCGGCGAATACGAGCTGGCGGAAGAAGAGCTGCCCATGGTCCGCCTGATCGCCCAGCATCTGGCGACCGACCGGGTGGGCTGGGGCAAATATCGCGGCGGCCTCGGCTACGAACAGATGGTGACGGCGCGCGGCACCTCGATGTGGGGCTTCATGACCGGCCAGTCCGGTTCGTGGTTCTGCTCGGCCCCCGGGCTCTTCGGCGGTTACAGCTGCCCGGCCTATCCGATCGCCAAGGTCAAGGACGCCAATGTCTTCGACTGGTTCAAGGAAAAGGGCAACGCCGCCCGCTTCCCCTATGACATCGTCGAGCTGATGAACGAGCGGCCGATCGAGAGCGGGCGTTATGTCACGGCGGATGCCGGCATGACCTTCGAGATGGTGCAGGAAGGCGAGATCTACATGATCTGCCAGGGCGCCGGCGGCGGTTACGGCGACGTCCTGGAGCGTGATCCGGCGGCGGTGATGAAGGACCTGAGCGAGGACCTGATCAGTCACGAAAGCGCCCGCGATATCTATCATGTCGTCTACGACAGGCGCACCCTGATCGTCGACGCGGCGGGCACGAGGGCCGCGCGCGATGCCGAGCGGGCGGCCCGCAAGGCGCGGGGCAAGCCTTACGCCGATTTCGTCCGCGACTGGGTGACCGAGGCCCCGGCCGAGGACCTGCCCTACTTCGGGTCGTGGGGCGATACCGGCCGCATCATCGCCGGCAGCGGCAAGACCCGGCAGGTGATGGACGCGGGCGCCATCCAGCCGGTGTTCATGCCCGACCCGCGCGAGCTGCGCATCGCGGCGCTGGAAGCCCGCGTCGCCGAGCTCGAGGGCTGAGGGCATGGGGGCGTTTCGCGATCTCCTGATGCGGGGCGGAAGGCGGCCGCGCTGGCTCGACCACACCGATTATTGCGGACGCCTGCTCGCGGCCGGCGGCATTCCCTTCGGGGATGTCGCCCGCTTCATCGACTGGCACCGCAAGGCGCAAGGCCTGCTGCGGCCCGACGTGGCGGCTCTGCCCCTCGTTCCGCTGCTCGACTTCTGGCTGGCGGGTCATGGCGATCTGGTGTCGGCCATGGCGGGGCGAAAGCGCCTGCTCTATCCCCTGAAGGTGCTGCTGGCCGACGAGGACCTGCGGGGTCACATCCGCGCCCTCCTCGAAGGCTTGCGGCTGACCTATGGCGGTCAGCCGCTGGCCTTCGTCATTCCCAGCCCGCGAGCCTTCATCCTCCATGCCGCGGCGAAGGCGGGGCTTTCGGGCGATGACGAGGTAACGCTCGACGATGTCGACAGCGCCGCCATGTATATGGCCGATTTCCTGCGCGCCTTCGGCGATACCGGGATCGACGTCCTCCTGATGGAGGAAGCGCCGGGTGTCGTCGCGGGCGACGAGGATCTGGCCGCCTGTCAGGCCGTGCTGAACATCGCCGGCCACTATCGCTGGGATGTCGGCCTGCGCCTCGACGACGGGGCCGAGCTTGCCGCCGTCGATTTCGTCATCGCGCCCACTGGCGCGGTGGCCGGCATCCAGCTGCCGCAAGCCTATTGGCGGGGCGAGGGCGCCGCCGCCGAAGGCGGACAATTCATCTATGCGCGCATTCCGCCGGATGCGGAGCCGGAGGCCGTGCTCGGCCGTCTGGCGGCCCTGGCTTGAAAGGATTTCGAGACGTGACCACCGTGAAGGAAGGCGAACTGCTCTGGACCCCGACGAAGGACTTCGTCGAGAAGTCCAACGTCACCCAGTTCCTGAACTGGCTGCGCGACCGGCGGGGCATGGATCTCGCCGATTACGATGCTCTGTGGCACTGGTCGGTGACGGAGATCGAGGCCTTCTGGGCGGCCCTGTGGGATTACTTCGAAATCCAGTCCTCCACGCCCTACGGCCGGGTGGTCGACCGCCGGACCATGGGGCCGGGCGTTCGCTGGTTCGAGGGCTCCCGCGTCAATTTCGCCGAACACATGCTGCGCTACGAAGGCAATGTGGACGAGCCTGGTTTCTATCACCTCTCGGAAACGCGCCCGCTGGCCAGCCTGTCGCGCCGCGATCTCGGCGCCCAGGTGCGCATCCTCGCGACCCAGCTGCGCGCGCTCGGCGTCGGGCCGGGCGACCGGGTGGTGTCCTACATGCCCAATATCGTCGAGACCGCGGTCGCCATGCTGGCGACGGTGGCGATCGGCGCTGTGTGGTCCAGCGCGGCGCCCGAATTCGGCGTGAAGACGGTGATCGAGCGCTTCTCGCAGATCGAGCCCAAGGTCCTGTTCGCGGCCGACGGCTATCGCTTCGGCGGCAAGGATTTCGACCGTCTGGAAGAAACCCGTTCGATCATCGCCGCCCTGCCCTCGCTGAAGACCGTGGTCTGGCTGCCCTATCTGCGGCCGGGGGTGGAGGCGCCGCCGGTGCCCGACGCCGTGCTGTGGCGCGAGCTGATGGACCATTCGCCGGTGCCCGGCCATCTCTTCTCCTACGAGCGGGTGGCCCATGATCATCCGCTGTGGGTCGTCTTCTCCTCCGGCACCACGGGACTTCCGAAGGCGATCGTGCACAGCCATGTCGGCGCCTTGATGGAGATGATGAAACTCGCCCATTTCCATCTGAACCTGAAGCCGGGCGGCGTCATTTTCTTCTATACGACGACGGGTTGGGTGATGTGGAACATCATCCTCGCCGGTCTCCTCATGGGCTCGGCCGTCGTCCTTTACGACGGCAGCCCGGTCCATCCCGGGCCGGATGTCCTGTGGCAGATGGCGGCGGAGACGGGCGCCACCTGCTTCGGCGCCAGCCCGACCTATATCCAGATCCTGGAGCGGAACGGCATCGAGCCGGGGCGGGATTTCGACCTGTCGCGTCTCGAATCCATCCTGCTCGGCGGCTCGCCCGCGACGCCGGAGAATTTCGCCTGGTTCTACGACAAGGTGAAACGCGATCTCTGGGTCACCTCGCAGAGCGGCGGCACCGAAATCGCCTCGGGCTTCGTCGGCGCCTCGCCCACCCTGCCGGTCCATGCCGGCGAGATCCAGACCCGGATGCTGGGCATGGACGTCCGCGCCTGGACCGACGATGGACGGGAAGTGACCGGCGAGGTCGGCGAACTCGTGGTAACCTCTCCCTTCCCGTCGATGCCGGTCTATTTCTGGAACGACAAGGCCGACAAGCGCTACCGCGAATCCTATTTCGAGGTCTTCGAGGGCGTCTGGCGTCACGGCGATTTCATCAAGATCAACGAGCGCGGCGGCTGTTACATCTATGGCCGCTCGGACTCGACCCTGAACCGCTACGGCGTCCGCATCGGCACGGCCGAGATCTACCGCGCGGTCGAACAGGTCGACGGCGTGCTCGACAGCATCATCGTCTGCTGCGAACTGCCGGGCGGCAATTTCTACATGCCGCTGTTCGTGAAACTGAAGCCGGGCCGGGTGCTGGACGAAGCGATGCGCAAGGCGATCAACGGCAAGCTCCGTCTCGATTGCAGCCCGCGCCATGTCCCGGACGAGATCCATCAGGTGCCGGACGTGCCCTATACGCTGACCGGCAAGAAGCTGGAGGTGCCCTTGCGCAAGATCCTGATGGGCTGGGCACCGGAAAAGGCGGCGAGCCGGGATGCCATGGCCAATCCGCCGGCCCTCGACTGGTACATCGGCTTCGCCGATCAGCGGAAGGACACGGCTGTCGCCTGATTGGGAATAAGTTCTATGGCGGCCTGTCTCACATCTTGCATAATCTGGGGTGAACGGTAGGGAGGAAAGCCGGAAAATCCGGCGAAAAGGCAACCAAATGGATGCCATGCCGTTCGGGGCGCAATAATAACGAGAACCGAAGCAACTTCGGATTGGTGCCACGATGCTGGTCAGAACCAAATTTCTGCCGCCAAGTTTGTTGACCAATCTTGTGCGTCGCAAAAACCTGGAAGATTATTTCGAAAATCTTCCGGCCCATACGGTAACGCTGGTGCGCGCGCCAGCCGGCTTCGGCAAGACCACCTTGCTGGCCGACTGGCGCAAACGCCTGCTGATGGATGGCGGCAAGATCGCCTGGCTCAGCCTCGACGAGCACGACAACGAGCCGTCGCAATTCCTCTCCTACCTGCTTGGCGCCCTCGATCAGGCTTTCGAGGGTGACCGGCAGGGGGCGACATCCTTCCTCTCGGCCTCGGGCAATCTCGCGCCCTTTCAGGTCGCGGGTTTCATCGTCAACGAGGTTCAGCAACTCAGCGACGATATCTATATCTTCCTCGACGACGTGCACGAGCTGAACTCGGCGCCCGCCCTGTCGATCCTCTACGATCTGTTCCATTACGCCCCGCCCAACCTGCATTTCGTGCTGGCGGGACGCCCGGCGACCTGGCTCGGCCTGTCGCGGCTGAAGGTCCAGGGCCGGGTGCAGGAAACCGGCATCGGCGAGATGCGTTTCGATATCGCCGAGGCGATCGAATTCTTTCGCCTGCGCGGCCACGACCTGCTGCGCCTGACCGATATCGACACGCTGAACCAGGCGACGGAAGGCTGGGTCGCCGGCCTCTGCCTCGCCAGCCAGTCGCTGGCGCGCAAGCGCAATGTCTCGGAATTCGTCGAGACCTTCTGCGGCGAGACCAAGGAAATCACCGATTACATCCGCGAGACGGTGTTCCGCCCGATCGACGAGGAAGACCGCCGCTGGCTGGTGCGGGTCTCGGTCGTCTCGCGCTTCTGCCCGGCGCTTTGCGACGAAATGCTGGCGACGACGGAATCCGCCGCGCGCATCCGCCGCCTCGTCGAGGAAGTGCCCTTCATCATCCCCCTCGAAGGGACGGAAGGCTGGGCCCGGCTGCATCCCCTGCTGCGCGAATTCCTGGCGGGCGAGGTGCAGCAACTGCCGGCCGAGGAATTGACCGGCCTGCATCGGCGCGCCGCGCGCTGGTTCACCTCGCGCGGGGAAGTCTCCGAGGCGATCCATCATGCGATCGAGGAGGGCAACGCGGCCTGGGCGGTGGAGTTGATCGCGCAGCAGTCGCGGCGCCTGGTCGAGACGGCGCAGATCCTCCTCCTGATGAGCTGGTACGAGCGTCTGCCCAAGGCCCTGTTCGAGGAGCGGCTGGACCTGTCGGTCGATGTCGCCTGGGCGCTGACCCTGTCGATGCGCATGGACGAGGCGACGAAAACCATCGCCGATGTCGAGGCGGCGCTGGCCCGGCGCGACGTGCCGGACAGGAAGGTCGAGCTCGAATTGCAGGCGTTGAAGGCGGCCTTTTATACCTTGAACGACCACACGGCGGAGGGCCTGCGCCAGGCCGAGCAATGGCTGGCGCAGGGCCCGCGCGACGATCAGTTCAAGATCGGCGCCCTCGCCAATGTCGTCACCTACAACAAGCTGCTGGCGGGCGAACATGATGCCGCGCTCGAGGCGCAGGTCATGGGCGAAAGCTGGACCGCGCCCGAGCGCAGCCGCTTCACCGTGATCTATGCCGGCTGCGTCACCGGCGCCGTCCATGAACAGCGCGGCGATTTCGACAAGGCGATCGAGTCTTACGAGGAGGCGCTTCGCCTCGGCGAGGAAGCGGGCGGGCGCCGTTCGGTGCCGGCCAGCATGCCGGCCTCCTGTCTCGCGGGCCTTCTCTATGATCTCGACGATCCGCTGGCGGCGCAGAAACTGCTGGCCGGGCGCTTCGACATCGTCTGTTCCCGCACGCCGCCCACCTTCTCGTGGCGGGGGCCGATTTCCCTCATCCGCCTTCACGCGGCGGAAGGCGACATGAAGCGGGCGATGGAGCGGCTGGACCGGCTGGAGGCGGTGACCAATCGGCTGAATTTCACCCGGGTCGTCGCCGCCTGCGTGGTGCAGCGGCTGCATTTCGCGCTGCAATCCAACGACTGGCGCCAGGTCCGCCACCTGCTGAACCGGCTGGAGGGTCTGCGCCAGGTGGAGGACCCGGCCCATGGCCGCACGGCCACCACCGTCACCAATGAAATCATTCGCCTGGGCGAGGCGCGTGCCGACATCATGCTGGGCGAGGCGCGCCGCAGCCTCGATTATCTCGAAACCTATGTCGCCGACGCGGAAACCATGGGCCGCTTCGGCGATACCATCGGCGGCCTCATCCTGCTGGCCGCCGCGCAATGGGCGACCGGCGATCACGGCGGCGCCATCGCCAGCTTCCGTCAGGCCCTGGCCTCGGCCCTGCCCCGCCGCTTCCTGCGTGTGTTCCGGGATCAGCGGCTTTATCTCCAGCCCCTGTTGAAGGGACTGTCGTCCAGCCCGGCCCTGACGGAACTGCCGGCGGCGAAACAGGTCGTCATCGCCGAACTTCTGACCGGCAACCGCGAGCCGCAGGGCCAGCGCCGGGCCGAAGTCGTCAGTTTCGCCGACGCGGGCAAGCCGCCGGTTCGGGTCCAGCCCGCCCATATGCTGGCGACGCGGGAGGAAGCGCCGCTCGACCAGACGCTGTACCAGCAACTGACGGGGCGGGAGCGGGAAGTCCTCGGCTGCATGGCGGAAGGCCTGACCAACAAGGAAATCGCCGGTGCCCTGACCATCACGCCGGAAACGGTGAAATGGTACGTGAAGCAGATCTTCATCAAGCTGGGCGCCAACACGCGGACCCAGGCCGTGCGCCAGGCACGGCGGGCCCGCGTGCTGTGACGGGCGCGCTCAGCCGTTGGCGAAGCCGCCATCGACCGAAAGCTCGGCCCCGGTGACCCAGCGCGCGGCATCGCTGGCGAGATAGAGCGCGGCCTCGGCGATATCCGACGGCTTGCCTTCGCCGTAAGGCTGGCGCGCGGCGAATTGGGCGGCGACCGTCGTCTCGTCCGGGCCGAGGCCGGCGGCGACGAAATGGCCGAGCAGGGCGGTGCCCATGTCGGTCGCGATCAGCCCGGGATGCAGCGAGTTCACGCGAATGCCGTAACCGAGCGCGGCGCATTCCATGGCGACCGCCTTGGTCATCAGCCGCACCGCGCCCTTCGAGGCGCAATAGGCGGTGACGCCCGGAAAGCCGCGAAGGCCCGCGATCGACGACAGGTTGACGATGGCGCCGCCCTTGCCCGCCGCCCCGCCGGGTTTCATCGCCGCGACGGCGGCGCGCATCCCGAGGAAGGTGCCGGTCGAGTTCACCCGCATCACCCGCTCGAAAATCTCGGGCGTCGTGTCCTCGATCCTGTGCACGACCTCGATCCCGGCGTTGTTGACCAGGATGTCGAGGCCGCCGGCCGCATCGATCGTCGCGGCGACGGCGGCGTCCCACTCGGCTTCCCCGGTCACGTCGTGGCGGTGGAAGAAGGCTTTCACGCCCGCCGCCTTCAGGCCCTCGACGGTGGCGCGGCCCTCCGCTTCCAGAATGTCGGTCACCATGATGGTGGCGCCGGCCGCGCCCATCACGCGCGCGGTTTCGGCGCCCAGGCCGCGGGCCGCCCCGGTGATCAGCGCGACCTTGCCGTCCAGGCGATGGGGGTTGGCGGTCATTCTCTCTCTCCCTGAAAGTCGTGGTGCCTTGTTTCCGGCGTCCTCATCTTCACGGATTCGGCCGCCACGCCTCCCCCCCGAGGACGGGGGGTGGCCCGCCTTTGCGAAAGGCCGACAGTCCAGCAAAACAAGGGGAGGCGCGCATGGCACCAGAGACCGAATTCCTGTTCACGACCCATATCAATCTGCAGCCGGCGATCGACGGCGGCCCGACCCCGGCCGGCCACAGGCTGACGGTCTATGTCACGGGCGGCAGCTTCGAGGGGCCGGGCTTTCGCGGCAAGGTGCTGCCCGGCGGCGGCGACTGGCTGAGCCTGCGCGCCGATGGCTCGGGCGCGATCGATGTCCGTATCTGGCTGGAAACCGACGACGGCGCGCGGATCTATGTGACCTATGGCGGCCGGCTGGTGGTGCCGCCCGAATTGCTGGCCCAGGCGATGGATTTCGACAATGCCCAGGCGCTTGATCCCGCGCTCTATTACTTCCGTACCCAGCCGCTGTTCGAGACCGGGCACCCGAAGTATCAACACCTGAACAATCTGGTCACCATCGGCATCGGCCGGCTCGGCCATGGCGGCGTGACCTATGACGTCCATGCCGTGAAATAAGGAATGGCCCCGGCGGCGCTGCCCTGCCGCCGGGGCCTGACGCGGATCAGGGCTCGGCGCCGATCCGCACCATCAGCTTGCCGCTATTGCCGCTGTGATACATCGAGCGCAGGGCGTCGACCGCGTGGTCCAGCCCTTCGGTGATGTCGAGGCGGAATTTCAATTTGCCCTGCTGCAGCCAGGGGATCAGCTCGGCCCAGGCTTCCGCATAGCGATGGAAATAGTCGAGGACGACGAAACCCTCGATGCGCAGGCGCTTCATGATCACATTGTGGAACATCTTCGGTCCCGCCGCGCCGATGCCGCCGTTATAGGTCGAGATCAGGCCGCAGACGACGACCGTGCCGTTCTGCGCCATATGGGTCAGGCTGGCGTCCAGGATGTCGCCGCCGACATTCTCGTAAAGCACATGGATGCCCTCGGGGGCGAGGCGGCGCAGGGCCTGTTCGACATTCTCGGCCTTGTAGTCGATGACGGCGTCGAGGCCGGCCTCGTCCTTCAGCCAGGCGCATTTCTCGGCGCCGCCGGCGATGCCGATCACGCGGCAACCCTTCAGCTTGGCGATCTGCGCGGCGCAGGAGCCGGCGGCCCCGGCGGCGGCGCTGACCACCACGGTCTGGCCCGGCTTCGGCCGGCCGACATCGAGGAGGCCGAACCAGGCGGTCGGCCCGGCGATGGCGAGGACGCCGAAGGCGAGCGGCAGCGGAATGCCCGCCGGCCGGTCGAGGGCGGTCCAGCCCGCGCCGTCGGTCACCATGCAGTCGGCCCAGAAGCCGAGGCCCATGGCCAGTTGCCCGGGCTTGAAGGCGGGATTGCGGCTGTCCATCACCTCGGCCAGCAGGAAGCCCAGCATGGGGGTGCCCAGCGTCACCGGGGGCATGTACATACCCTCGATATCCTCCATCCACAGGCGGTTGGTGGCGTCGAGCGAGAGATAGATCGACCGCATCAGCACCTGGCCCTCGGCCAGGGGGGCGATGGGCATGGTCTGCAGCGACAGGCAGCCGTCCTCGATCTCGACCTCGGGCCGGCGGTCCAGCCGCCAGTAGCGGGCCGATGTCACATTGCCCGGCCCGATTTTCTTTGCCGCTTCCATGGTGTCTCCCCGCCTTGCCTGGTTCGCTTGGTCGCGCCAGTGCCTGACATTGTCGCCGTGGACGGGCGGGCGCGTCCCCCCTGAATGGGCGGGTGGGTCAGGTGGGGCTGACGGGCAGTTCGATCCGTACCTCGAGGCCGCCGCCGGGCTGGTTGCGGCCCTCGATGGTGCCGCCGTGGGACAGCACGGCCCGCCGCGCGATGGCGAGGCCGAGGCCGAAGCCGCCCTGATGGGCACCGGCGCCGCGCACGAAGGCCTCGAACATATGGGCCAGATCGGCCTCGGCCATGCCCTTGCCCTGGTCGGCGACGGTAATGACGACCCGCTCCGGCCGGGGCGCGACATCGACGGCGATGGTGCTGCCGGCCGGGGCATGGCGGATCGCGTTGCGCAGGATGTTCTCCAGCGCCCGGCGCATCAGTTCGGCATCGCCGGCGATCACCACGTCTTCCACCTGGCCATCGTCGAGATTGCTGGCGATGGTCAGCCGCGCCGGCTCCGCCTCGAAGCGGGCATCGCCGATCACCGCGAGGACCAGACTGTTCAGGTCGAAATAATCGTCGGCCGGCGGCGTGCCGGCTTCCGCCCGGGCGAGGCTCAGCAATTCGCCGACCATGGCGTCGATACGCCGCGCCTCGTCCTCGATCCGGTGCAGCACGGCGTCGAACCGCTCGGGGTTCTGGCGGGCGAGACCGATCGAGACCTGCAGCCGGGCCAGCGGCGAGCGCAATTCATGCGAGACATCGTTCAGCAACTGGTCGCGCTGGCTGACCAGGGCCTCCAGCCGCTCGGCCATGGCGTCGAAATCCCGCGCCAGATCAGCGATTTCGTCGCGCCGCCGGCCCATGCGGGGGGCCAGCCGCACACCGAGATCGCCGCCCGCGAGCGTCGCGAAACCGCCGCGCAGGCGGATGATCGGCCAGGTGAGATACCAGGCGAGGCCCGCGCTGAAGACAAGGCCGCCGATGATGCCGAGATAGATCAGCGACGGCGGCACATCGAACGGACCGGGCCGGATGCGGGGCGCGGGCGTCGCGTCATAACGCAGGGTCCAGCGGCTGCCATCGGCGGCGACCGCCTCCCGCGTCAGGGCATTCTCCGCCGGTGGCAGGGATGCCCCGGCCCCCCAGAGGCTGAAGCGGCTCCGGACTTCCGCCGGCCAGTCGGCCAGCAGCGCATCCAGCCCGGCGATCCCGCCTTCTTCCAGCGCGAAGACGGTGCCGGCCAGTTGCGTCTCGGCGACAAGGCGCGCCTGTTCCATGTCGTGTTCGCGGGGGGGCAGGTCCTGCAGGGTGAAGCTCAGCCAGACCCCCTCGATGATCAGGATGAAGGTGATCCAGAAGCCGATCAGGATCTTCCAGAACAGGCGCCGGGTCACGCCGCACCCCGCCCCAGCCGGTAACCGATGCCGCGCACGGTGTCGATATGCAGGGCATCGCCCGCGGCGGCGGCCAGTTTCTGGCGCAGGTTGCTCATGTGGACATCGACGCTGCGGTCATAGGGCTGGCGCTTGCGGCCCAGCGCCTTTTCCGACAACTCGTCCTTGGTCGAGACCCGCTCGCCGGCCGCCAGCAGCATTTCGAGGAGGGCGAATTCGGAAGCGGTCAGGTCCAGGGGCTGCCCCTTCCACGCCGCCTCGTGACGGCCGGGGGACAGGCTCAGGGCGTCGAGGCGCAGCGTGTCGTCCGCCGGGGCGGTGCCGCCGGTGCGCCGCAGGACGGCGCGCAGGCGGGCGACCAGTTCGCGCGGATAGCAGGGTTTGGGGATATAATCGTCGGCGCCCATCTCGAGGCCGATCACGCGCTCGATATCGTCGCCCTTGGCGGTCAGCATGATGACCGGCACCCGGCTCTTCTCGCGCAGGCGGCGCAACACCTCGATACCGCCGAGGCGGGGCATCATGACATCGAGGACGACGGCATCGTAATGGCCGGCCAGGGCCGCCTCCAGTCCCGCCTCGCCATTCAGGGCGACGGTGGCGGCGAAGCCTTCCGCGCCGAGATATTCGGTCAGCATGGCGGCCAGTTCGGCGTCGTCGTCGATCAGCAGGATGTGCACGGGCCCGTTTCCGTCTGCTTGCGCATGGCTGCAGACGATACGGGAACGCTGGCGACCGCAAGGGTCTTTGCACTTTCCTGACGATTGTCTGGCAAAGACTTGACCCAAGTCGGGCGGCTGGCGGTCTAGACTGCCCAGCCTGAACTTTCGTGTCTGCGAGCCCCGTCATGAGCCTTGCCCGTATTCTTCGCATCGTCGCCCTGGTGGCGTTGGCCGGCGCGGCGGTCTGGGGGGCGAAGCTGTGGCTCTATCCGGCCGAGACCGAGGCGCCCCGCTACCTGACGGCCGTCGCCGCGCGCAAGGACATCGAGCAGGTCGTGCTCGCCACCGGCACCCTCGAAGCCTTCAAGCAGGTCAGTGTCGGCGCCCAGGTTTCGGGCCAGATCAAATCCCTGAAGGTCGATTTCGGCAGCGTGGTGAAGGCCGGCGACCTGATCGCCGAAATCGATTCCAAGACCCAGGAAAACGACCTGAAGAACGCCGAAGCCCAGCTCGCCAATGTGAAGGCGCAGCGGACGGCCAAGGAAGCCGTGCTGAAACAGGCGGAACTGGCCTTCACCCGCCAGAAGAAGATGCTGGCCGCCGCCTCTGCCGCGCGCGAGGACTACGAGACGGCCGAGGCGACCCTGGCCGCGACCAGGGCCGAGATCGCGGCGCTCGACGCCCAGATCGATCAGGCCGACATCCAGGTCTCCACCGCCCGGCTGAACCTCGGCTACACGCGGATCGAGGCGCCGATCGACGGCACGGTGGTCGCCGTCGTGGTCGAGGAAGGCCAGACCGTCAATTCGAACCAGAGCACGCCGACCATCGTCAAGATCGCCCAGCTGGGCACGATGACGGTAAAGGCCGAAATCTCCGAGGCCGACATCATCAGGGTCAGCCCCGACCTGCCGGTCTATTTCACCATTCTCGGCGATGCCGATCACCGCTATGAGGCCCACCTCAGAATGATCGAGCCGGCGCCGACCTCGATCAATTCCGATACGACCAGCGTCTCGTCTTCCTCGTCGTCGTCCAGCACGACGTCGACCGCGATCTATTACAACGGCATCTTCGACGTGCCGAACGCGGACGGGCGTCTGCGCATCGACATGACGGCCCAGGTCTCGATCATGCTCGGCTCGGCCAAGGGCGCCGTCACCATCCCGACCACGGCCCTCGGCACCCGCGACGCGGATGGCGGCTACACGGTTCAGGTCGTCGATGCCGCCGGCAACCTCAGCCCGCGCAAGATCCATGTCGGCATCGAGGACGAGACCGATGTCGAGGTGAAGGATGGTCTCGCCGACGGCGAGACCGTGGTGCTGGGTGATTCCGCCGCCGGCACCTCGATGCAGATGCGTATGCCGCGGATGGGTCTCTGATCATGGCCGTGCCGCTTCTCCAACTTTCGGGCATCGGGCGAAGTTTCCCGGCCGGGGACGAGACCATCACCGTCCTCCATGATGTCGACCTCGTGGTCGAGCGGGGCGAGATGCTGGCCATCATCGGCGCCTCGGGCTCGGGCAAATCGACCCTGATGAATATCCTCGGCTGTCTCGACCGGCCGAGCACGGGGACCTACCGCGTCAACGGGCGCGAGACCGCCAGTCTCGATGCCGACGAACTCGCCCATCTGCGGCGGGAATATTTCGGCTTCATCTTTCAGCGCTATCATCTGCTGACCGATCTCGATGCCGTCGCCAATGTCGAGGTGCCGGCGGTCTATGCCGGCGAGCCGCGCGGCGAGCGTCATCGCCGGGCCGCCGAACTGCTCACGCGGCTGGGCCTCGCCGACCGCCTGACCCATCGCCCCGGCCAATTGTCGGGCGGCCAGCAACAGCGCGTCAGCGTCGCCCGCGCGCTGATGAACGGCGGTCAGGTGATCCTGGCCGACGAGCCGACCGGCGCCCTCGACAGCCACAGCGGCCAGGCCATGCTCGGCCTCCTGCGCGAGCTGCACGGCCAGGGCCATACCGTCATCATCGTCACCCATGACGCCGCGGTCGCCGAAATCGCCGACCGCCGCATCGAGATCCGTGACGGAGCCATCGTCAGCGACCAGCCCCCACCCCCCCGGGTGGGGGCGGGCGCCGGTCCGGTTGGGGGGCACCCCCCCCCCCCCGGCGCTTCCCGCACGCCCCCCCTCATCGGTCGGGCCAGGATCAGTTTCGACCGTTTCGGCGAAGCCTTCCGCATGGCCCTGCGCGCCATGTCCTCGCACAAGCTGCGAACCTTCCTGACCATGCTCGGCATCATCATCGGCATCGCCTCGGTCGTGTCGGTGGTCGCGCTGGGCGAGGGCTCGAAACAGCGCATCCTCGAGGATATTTCCTCGATCGGCACCAACACGGTCGAGGTCTTTCCCGGCAAGGGCTTCGGCGACCGCGACAGCGCCAAGATCGAAACCCTGGTCGCCTCCGACGCCGAGGTTCTCGGCCTGCAGTCCTTCGTCGACAGCGCGACCCCCTCGGTCGCGGCCAGCAAGGTCCTGCTGTGGCGCGATCAGGCGCTGACCTCCTCGATCAACGGGGTGGGCGAGCAATTCTTCCGGGTGAAGGGCTACACGCTCGCCGCCGGTCGCGGCTTCGACGCGGGCGAGGTCAAGGCCATGGCCCAGCTCGCCGTCATTGACAGCAACACGGCCGACAAGCTGTTTCCCGACCGGACCAGCGCCCTTGGCCAGGTGATCATCCTCGGCAATGTGCCGTGCCGGATCATCGGCGTGCTCGACCCCGTCACCAGCGGCTTCGGCGCGTCCGACACGCTGAAGATCTATATCCCCTATACCTCGGCGCTGCACCGGATGCTCGGCCAGTCCTTCCTGCAGAGCATCACCGTCCGGGTCGACGACACGGTGTCGAGCGATGCCGCCGAACAGGGCATCATCCGTCTGCTGACCCGCCGCCATGGCGCCCTGGATTTCTTCATCGTCAATACCGACACGATCCGCGAGACGATCCAGAAAACGACCGAGACCATGACCGTGCTGATCGCCATGATCGCGGTCATCGCCCTTGTCGTCGGCGGGATCGGCGTCATGAACATCATGCTGGTCTCGGTGACCGAGCGGACCAAGGAAATCGGCGTCCGCATGGCGGTGGGCGCGCGCCAGGGCGACATCATGCGCCAGTTCATGATCGAGGCGGTGATGGTCTGCCTCGTCGGCGGCGTGCTCGGCATCCTGCTCGCCCTGTCCTTCGGCGTGGTGTTTTCCAGCCTGTCGTCCTCGTTCCGCCTGTCCTTCTCGGTGCCGTCGATCGTGCTCGCCTTCTTCTGCGCCTCGCTCATCGGCATCGTCTTCGGCTTCCTGCCGGCCCGGAACGCGGCCCGTCTCGACCCGGTCGACGCCCTGTCGCGGGAGTAACGTCATGAAATACAGCCCGCTTTTCCTCGCCCTGTTCCTTGCCGGCTGCGGCGCGCTCGACACGCCCTATCAGGTGCCGAAGACCGTGACCGCCGCACAATGGACCGAAGCCGCCACCGGCGGCCAGGCCCTTGGCGCCGACTGGTGGAAAGCGTTCCGCGATCCCGCGCTCGACGCGCTGATCGCCGAGGCCCTGAGCCGCAACAATGACCTCGCCATCGCCGCGATAAGGGTCAGCAAGGCGCGGGCGACGGCCGGCATCGCCGACGATCAGCGCCTGCCCCAGTTCTCGGCCAGCGCCAGCGCGGAGGGTAGCCGGACTCTGTCCGATCCCCGGGTGACCGCGCGCCAGTCCGGCACCTCGGCCTCCGCCGCCTGGGAAATCGATCTCTGGAACAAGCTGGGCCGCGAGGCCGATGCCGCCCATTTCGAGGCGGCGGCGACGGAGGAGGACCTGAACGCCTCCGCCCTCAGCCTCGTCGGCACGGTGGCCGATCTCTACTGGACCATCGCCTATCTGAACGAGCGGATCGATCTCGCGCGGCAAAGCATCGCCTATGCCGAAAAGACCCTGGCCCTGGTCGAGAACATGGTCGCGGCCGGCGGCGCCTCGGATCTGGAGCGGGCGGAGGCGCAATATAATCTCGAGAACCAGCGGGCCAGCCTGCACAGCCTCCTTCAGCAGCGCACCGAACAGCGCAATGCCCTCGCCATTCTGTTCGATGGCCCGCCGGAATCGGTGAAGCCCGAGTCCCTGCGCCTGCCCCGCGAAGCCCTGCCCGTGGTCGACGCCGGCCTGCCCGCCAGCCTGCTCGGCCGGCGGCCGGACTTGCGCGCGGCCGAATTGCGCCTGCGCTCCACCCTCGCCAGCGCCGACGCGACCCGCCTGTCCTATTACCCCGGCTTCAGCCTGACCGGCAGCCTCGGCACCAGCAGCACCAGCCTGATCGACGTTCTCGAAAATCCGGTGGCCAGCCTTGGCCTCGGTCTCGTGCTGCCGTTCCTGAACTGGGACCAGACGCAGTTGAACATCGAGGTGTCCAAACTCGATTACGAGGAAGCGGTGGTGAGCTTCCGCCAGAGCCTGTATCAGGCCCTGGGCGATGTCGAAAACGCCCTCGCCTCCCGCCGCCACTATGCTAATGAAGTCGCCGATCGGGAAAAGGCCCTGGCCGCCGCCCGGATGGCGGAAGGCCTGTATGAGAGCCGGTTCCGCGCCGGCGCGGTCAGCCTGCAATCCTGGCTCGATTCGCAGGAATCCCGGCGCAGCGCCGAAAGCTCCCTGGCCCAGAGCCGGCTGAACGCGCTTTCCGCCTATATCACCCTGTGCCAGGCCCTGGGCGGCAGTCCGGGCTGATCTCGGGGGGCCGTATCCCCTCAGGCCGCGCAGCGAAAGCCGACGTTGGACGAAGTCGCGTCGCGCGCGATGCCGATGCGGGCCGCCGGGCGGTAGCGCGCGCAATAGTCACCGGCGCAGAGGAACGAGCCGCCCTTGGCCGCGACCGGGCCGCCGCCACGGCCGCAGCCGCAGTGCCCCTCGCCCGTGAAGGCGCTGGCGGTCATTTCCCAGACATTGCCGATCATGTCGATCAGGCCATAACCATTGGCGGGATAGCGGCCGACGGCGCAGGGACCCGGCACCCCACGCGCGAAATACCATGGGAAGCCGCCAGTCCAGACATGGGCCATCAACTGCCCATCGGGGCGGAACTCCCGGCCCCAGGCATAAGGCGCGTCTTCGAGGCCGCCGCGCGCCGCCGCCTCCCATTCCGCTTCGGTCGGCAGGCGCTTGCCATGATGGCGGGCGAAGGCCTCGGCATCCTCGGGCGCGACATGGGTGACGGGGGCGTCCTCGATTCCCTCGATCGTGCTGCCCGGGCCTTGGGGGCGGTGCCAGCAGGCGCCGTCGACGAAGGACCACCATTGGGCGGGATCGCGCAGGTCGACCGGTCCCGCCGTCATGCGAAAGACGGCGGAGCCCGGCCGCGCGCAACGCTCCGCATATGTGACATAGCCGGTCTCGGCGATGAAACGGGCGAAGGCGCGGTTGGTGACCGGGGTCCGGTCGATGCGGAAGGCCTCGATACGGGCGCGGCGGGCCGGCCGCTCCTCCGGATAATGGTCGTCGGATCCCAGCGGGTAGAGGCCCGCCGGGATCGCCACCATGTCGCCGCCATCGCTCACACGCGGATGCCGATGCGGTCGATGAAGCGCTTCACCTCGAGCGGGCCGAAGGGTTCGTTGTCGACCTTGATCTCTACCTTCACGATCTCGCCCTGGAACGGATTGGGTCCCTCGTAAAGCGTGGACACCCTGTTGCCGAGATCGGCACCCAGCGAGAATCCGTCATAGGACGTCGACAGGATGATCTTGCCGTAAGTCTTTTCAGCCAGCTTCCGCTCGCCGAGGAAGATCGCCCCGCCGCCCTCGAACGGGCGCGAGGTCATGGTCTGGACATAGCGGACGGTGATCGGTCCTTCCGGCAGGATCTCGCTCGCTTCCACCCGCTCGGACCAGGGCACCATGCTTTGCTCGTAGATCAGGCGGCCGTCCTTGATGAAGAGGACATAGCCCGCATGGCGCGAACCATGGGCCAGCAGCACGCCGTCGCCGGCGCCGGGCTTTCGCACCAGGTCGACGATGATCTCGTGGCCGAAGCCGCCGACCTGCGGCGAGATATGGGCCGACAGGCGATCCATCGGCGGCCGGAACAGATAATGGGGCTTGATGCCCCGGCGGTCCCGGTCCTGGGTCATCTTGATCACCAGATTGCGGTCGTCCATGGGGAAGACGCCGTAACGCTCGGCGGCGGCGTTCCATTTGGCGACCAGTTCGGCGACCTTCTCGGGCTTTTCCTTCGCGAGGTCGGTCAGCTCGTTCACCTCGCGGGTGAGATCATAGAGTTCCCAGCGGTCGTCGGCGTAATCGCCGCCGCGCTCGTGGCGGGTCACCAGGCGCCAGTTGCCGTCCTGATAGCCGCGCTGGCCGCCCAGCTCGAAATATTGCTCGGTCCTTGTCGGGGCCTTGGGGTCGGCGAAGGTGCCGATCACGCTGGCGCCTTCGAGCGGCTTCAGCTTCACGCCCCGGTAATGCTCGGGCCGCTTGACCCCGACGGCGTCGAGAATGGTCGGGTAGAGATCGATGACGTGGACGAAACGGTCGCGCACCGCGCCCTTGTCGGTGATCCGGGCCGGCCAGGACACGATCAGCGGATCGGCGATGCCGCCCAGATGGGCATATTGCTTGTAAAGCCGGAACGGCGTGTTCGAGGTGCAGGCCCAGCCGATCGGGTAATGCGGGAAGGTCGCATCCTCGCCCATCACGTCGTAGAGCTTCGCCGCCTCCTCGACCGGCACCGGATTGCCCAGCGCCGCGGCGAAGACATTGGGCGTTCCGGTCTGCGTGCCTTCCGCCGAGCCGCCATTGTCGGACATGAGGACGACGAGCGTGTTCTCGCGCACCCCCAGCGTCTCGAGCGCGGCGAGGACGCGGCCGATGTTGCGGTCCAGCCGGGTGATCAACCCGGCATAGACTTCCATGTAACGGGCAAAGAGCTTCTTCTCGGTCTCGCCCAGCTGGTCCCAGGCCGAGACCCCGGGGGCGAGCGGCGGCAGTTCGGTCGTCTCGGGGACGAGGCCCAGCTTGCGCTGGCGCTCCAGCCGGGCGGCGCGGATCACGTCCCAGCCGGCGTCATATTTGCCCTTGTAGGCATCGCGGTCGGTGCCCGGCACCTGCAACGGCGAATGGGCCGCCGGATAGCAGAGCTGGAGATAGAACGGCCGCCCGGGCTCGATGCCCTGCTGGGTGTTCAGATAGGCGATGGCGCGGTCGGTCAGGTCGTCGAGGGCGTAATACTCATCGCTCTTCGCCGGCTCCACGGGGGCGGTGCCTTCCAGCATCTCGCCCGGGTGGAAGTAATCGGTGGAATGGCCCTGGAACCAGTAGGCGCGGTCGAAGCCGCGATGGGTCGGCCAGTTGTGATAGGGGCCGGTGGCGCCGTTGGAATGCGCCAGGTTCACATGCCACTTGCCGACATGAAGCGTCGACCAGCCCTTGTCCTGCAGGACCTCGCTCAGGGTCGCGGCCTCAAGGGTGAGATCGCCGCGATAGCCGGGATAGCCGCTGTCGATATCGGCCAGCCAGCCCATGCCGGCGGAATGATGATTGAGGCCGGTCATCAGCGCCGCCCGCGTCGGCGAGCACATGGCGCAGGTGCGGAAATTGGCGTAGCGCAGCCCCTCGGCGGCGAGGCCGTCCAATGCCGGGGTCGCGATCTCGCTGCCATAGCAGCCAAGATCGGCGAAGCCGACATCGTCGAGCACGATGACGACGACATTGGGCGCGCCCTTCTCGGGCCGGACTTCGGCGCCATAGGACGGGCGGGAGTCCTGGAAGGACTCGCCGACCATCGCCGGCCCGCCGCCCTCGACCGCCTTCGGCGTGCGCAGGCTACGCGCCTGCCGGTCCAGCGCAACGAAACCGACAGCGCCGGCCCCGGCCACCGCCGCCCCGCCGGCCGCCCCGATCAGCAGCGAGCGCCGGTCGAGACCGCGCCGCTTGTCGCCATTCCTGCTCATTTTCTTCTCCCTCGTTCTTGTCGTTATTGTTGTTTGCTTGCGGGGCTGGCTCCCGCTTCGGGGTCTATGAGGCGCCGGCCTTCGCCTGCGCCAGCAGGCCGCGGCGGATCGCCCGGCAGCTTTCGATGGCGGCGGCCTGAAAGGCGTCGGCCGCGAAAGTCGCGCCACTGTCCTGCAGCCAGGCCGCCAGCATGGTGGTCGTGACCTGCAGCATCAGGCTGGCGGCCAAATCCGGCGGGCAACCCGGCGGTGGCGGCGCATGACGGGCCAGCGCCCCGATCATCAGGCTCATGCCCGGCAGCGCCAGCGATTGCGCGACAGTGCCGAGGCTGAAGCCCGGCCGGGCGCAATATTGGCGCAGGAACAACACATGATCGGCGCCGCCCTGGCCCTGCAGCGCCTGCTCCAGCAGGGGCTGGACCAGCGCGCGCAGGCAGGTCGGCAGGTCCGGCCGGGCCGATCCCGTGGCGCGGGGGTCGAGGATGGCCAGCCGCCGCGCGTCGATCGCCTTCAGCCGCTCGACCACGATGGCGCGATAAAGCCCCTCGCGCGAGCCGAAGTGATATTGCAGGGCGGTCTGATTGCGCTGGCCGGCCCCTTCGAGGATTTCGGTGGTCGCCACGCCGTCGAAGCCCCGCTCCCCGAACAGTTTCAGGGCGGAGGCGAGAATGGCATCCCGCGCGTCGATCCGGCTCATGGGCCCTCCCCCTGGCGGTTGTCTCCAGCCAGGATAATGCCAGGCATTAAATTCGCCAAGGCAAATTGATGGCAGGCATTAGAAAACGCGATCCGGAAAGGGTGCGGGCCGATGGCGGGCCGGGGGGCGCTCAGCTCTTGGGCGGGACCGGGCGCGACTTGCCGTTCGAATCGATGGCGACGAAGGTGAAGGTCGCCTCGGTCACCTTGAAGGTATCCTCGCTGTCGCGGCTGCGGCGCCAGGCTTCGACACGGATTTTCATCGAGGTCCGTCCGACATCGATGATCTCGGCATAGAGGCTGACCTCGTCACCGACGGCGACCGGCCGCAGGAAGGCCATGCCCTCGACGGCGATGGTGGCGCAGCGGCCCCGGGCGCGCCTCGCGGCGGCGCTGCCGGCGGCCAGATCCATCTGGGCCATCAGCCAGCCGCCGAAAATATCGCCGGCCGGGTTGGTATCGGCCGGCATGGCGATGGTGCGGATGGTCGGCTCGCCGGCCGGTGGCTGTTCGTTGGGTTGGACTGGCACGTAGGCGCCCCTCGTCGGCAAGTGATCGCCACTGTTACTCGGCGCGGCCCTGAATCTGGCGGGCATGGCCGGCGCGGATCACGGTTTCGCAATGGCGGGCCAGGGATTTCCGGCTGCCCGCTTCGGTAACCGTCAGCGGCGCATGAAATTCGATCTCGGCGGTGATCGGTCCGAAGCTGAGGGCCTGCACGAGATGGGGCGCCAGTTCCATGTCGCCGAACCAGGTGAAGAAGGGCCGGTAGTCGCGGCCCATCGGCATTCCCTGCAGCTGGGTATAGCTGACGGTAACCGGCTGGACGACCACGGGGCCGACACCGCCGCCCCGCCGGGGCACTTCGATCTCGGCGGCGCCGAACAGCGCGCTCTTGAACGGCAGGACGCGGCAACCATCGGACGAGGTGCCTTCCGGAAACAGGATCAGATTGTCGCCGCCGCGCAGCCGGTCGACGAGCACATCGCGGCTTTCGGCGGTGCGGCTGCGCTTCTCGCGCTGGACGAAGACGGTGCGCTGCAGTTTCGCGAGGAAGCCGAAGATCGGCCAGCCCTCGATCTCGCTCTTGGCGACGAAGGAGCCGGGAATGACCGCCGACAGCACCGGGATGTCGAGCCAGGACGAATGATTGGCGATATAGAGAACGGCGCCCCGCTTGTGCCGGCGGCCGTGAACGACGAGCTTCACGCCCAGCGCCCGGCACAGCATCTTGTGAAAGAAGAAGGGCACGGCGACGGCGATCTTGCGGTCGAGCGCGAGGGCCAGCAACTGCACCGGCACCATGAGGACCAGCAGCGCGACGAAGACCGACAGGCGCGAGAAGGCCCGGATCCGGCCAAGGCGCGACTGGCCGGGCAGCGCGGGCGCCGGCAGGTCGGGCCATTCGCCGGCCTCGAACTGGAACGGATCCCGCCGACGCGAACGTCCGGCGAAGCGCCGCGAGGCGCTGCGCTTCTCGGCTTCCGCGGCAGCGGTCATGGCTTGCGCATGGCCCGGGCGAGGATGTCCGCCGCTTTGTCGAGTTCGTTGCGGTCGGCCCGGTCGAGCGGGATGCCATAGAGTTCGAGCCGATGGTCGACGAGGCGGAAGCCCAGCTCGCGGGCGACGAATTCCTGCAGCTTCTCGATATCCTCGTTGCGGAACTCGATCACGCGGCCGGTCGCCAGATCGATCAGGTGATCGTGATGCGAATCGGGCACTTCCTCGTAACGCGAGCGGCCGTCACGGAAATCGTGACGCTCGAGAATGCCGGCTTCCTCGAACAGCCGCACGGTGCGATAGACGGTGGCGATCGAGATCTTGGGATCGAGCGCGATGGCCCGGCGATACAATTCCTCGACATCCGGGTGGTCGGCCGATTCGGACAGCACGCGCGCGATCACGCGGCGCTGATCCGTCATGCGCATTCCCTTGGCGAGGCAGATATTCTCGATTCGATCGGACATCGGGCTTAGTCTCGGACCACTTCCGGGGGCTGTATCGCGGGGCCTATTCCCCGAACTGTCATGCAATTCGCCGCAGTATGCCGCGACGGGCCAGCGGCGTCACCCGGAACAAGTCAAAAAAAGCCGATATCCCCCGCCAGCCCTCCCGCCTTGCGCGCGGCGGGGCGAGGATGGCGCTTTCGATCCCCGGTATGCCGGCTATCATGGACTTCGCCTCCATGATCCTGCCCGTGACAGACTACAGCCTCATGCCGAATTCCGACCCGTTTCCCTCGCCCACCCCCGCCGGACAGGAAGCACCGGCGCCGATACGCTATGTCCGGCTCAACCCCGGCGACCCGGCGCCCTGGTTCAGGCAACGCAGCACAAGCAACCCGGCCTATGCCTTCGACACGGTGGCTGGTCGCCATGTCGTCCTGCTGTTCTTCATTTCGGCCGGCGATCCGCTTTCGGCCGCGGCGCTTCAGGCCGTCGAGCGGAATCGCGGCCTGTTCGACGATCAGCATTGCTGCTTCTTCGGCGTGTCATCCGATGCCGACGACGAGCGGCAGGCCCGCGTCCGGGAAAGCCTGCCGGGACTTCGGCATTTCTGGGATTTCGACGGCGCCGTCGGCCGGGCTTACGGTGCCCTGCCCATGGAACCTCAGCCGGCCGGCCGCGTGACCGGGCGGCGGTTCTGGCTGGTGCTCGACCCCTTGCTGCGGGTCGAGAGGGTCGTTCCCCTGCTGCCCGGCGGCGCCGAACAGGCGGAATTGTTCGATCATCTGTCGCGGCTGCCGCCGCCGGCCCTTCACGCGGGCCGACCCACGCAGGCCCCGGTGCTGTTGCTGCCCCGGGTGTTCGAGCCCGACCTGTGCCGACGGCTCATCCAGCATTACGATGCGGTCGGCGGCACGGAGAGCGGTTTCATGCGCGAGATCGACGGCATGACCCGGCTGGTCACCGACCCGGGCCACAAGCGCCGCCGCGATGTCGAGATCGCCGACGAAACCCTGATCGCCGAGACGCGGGGCCGCATCCACCACCGGATCGCGCCGCAGATCCGCAAGGCCTATCAGTTCGAGGCGACGCGGATGGAGCGCTATCTGGTTGGTTGCTACACGGCCGAGGACGGGGGCCATTTCAGGCCGCACCGCGACAACACGACCAGGGGCACGGCCCATCGCCGCTTCGCGGTCTCGATCAATCTGAATGACGATTTCGAGGGCGGAGATGTCTTCTTCCCGGAATTCAGCCCCGAAGGCCTGGTGCCGCCACCGGGCGGCGCCGTCGTCTTTTCCTGCTCCCTGCTGCACAGCGTGCGGCCGGTGACCCGGGGGCGCCGCCTCGCCTTCCTGCCTTTTCTCTACGACGAGCCGGCGGCGAGGATCCGGGCCGAGAACCTGCGCTTCTTCGAGGGCGCGGACAGCGCTGGCGGCTGACGCCGCCCAGCACGCGGACAAAAAAAGGGCGGCCGCGCGGCCGCCCTGATCTTGCCCGTCAGCCCTCAGGCGCGGCGGGTGCGCTTGCGGCGCGAGGTGCCGAGGCCGATCTTCTTCGCGAGGTCGCGGCGCTGTTCGGCGTAATTGGGGGCGACCATCGGATAATCCGGCGGCAGTTCCCAACGGGCGCGATATTCGTCCGGGGTCATGCCATAGGCGGTCATCAGGTGCCGCTTCAGCATCTTCAGCTTCTTGCCGTCTTCGAGGCAGATCAGATATTCCGGCGTCACCGACTTCTTGATCGCCACGGCCGGCTGCGGCCGGGCCGGTGCCGGCTCTTCCTTCGGCGTGCCGATGCCGGCCAGCGTCGCGTAGACCTGCTGAATCAACTGGGGCAGCTCGGAGAGCGGAACCGAGTTATTGGAAACATGGGAGGCGACGATATCTGCCGTCAGGGACAGAAGCTCGCTGTGCACTGCCTTTTCTTCGCTCATCAGGTGCCCTTTCCACGCGCAACGCGTGTTGTGCCGAAGCCTGCGCCCCGGCGAATGTATCGACCCGTCGCCCGAAGTATCGACTGCGCCCTCGCCGTTGACTTCCGGATTGCCCCCCGCTCCATCTGTCCCGATTTCGTCTGCACGAGACCTTGAAGGGGCCTCGGAAAATCCATCGAAACGGCAGCAACGACAAGCGGCAGTTTATCTTCATGCCGACTGATTTTGATCTATAAGGTGCCCGTTCGGGGAAATCAATTGATGTTTACATTGATCTTCAAAATCACAAAGTGATCGCTAGCAAAACATCCCGATGGCGAGGTGATCGACTGGCACTCGCCCGGTCGAAATCATCGAATTGCACCCACTGTTCGAAATGGGTGGATTGTTGGTGATAAAACCGGTCAGGCCGAGAGGTCGCGTGTCAGCACCAATGCATCCACGGGGGCGCCGGACGGCCGCGTGTAATAGTTGCGTCGCCGGCCCGCATTGACGAACCCGGCCGAGCGGTACAGCGAAATCGCGGCAAGATTGTCGATCGCGACCTCGAGAAAGGCGACAGCCGCGCCGGCCGCCACCGCCCGCGCCAGTCCGGCGGTCAGCAGGCGCTGGCCAAGGCCCCGGCGCCGGTCGGCGGGGGCGACCGCCAGGGTGATGATCTCGGCTTCATCGGCGGCGACGCGCAGCAGGATGAAGCCGCCGGGCGCGATCAGGGTGATGGCGCCGGCGCCGAAGGCCAGCGGGCGGAGGGTTTCGGTATCCCAGGGCGCATGGGGGAAGGCCGCGAGATGCAGCGCGGCGAGATCGGGCAGATCGCCTTCGGCCGCGGGGCGCGTCGCGTCGCCGGGCGTCGCCATGGTTCAGGCGCTGGCCGGCAGCTTGGCGTCGGGGGCGCGCAGATAGATCGGCTCGGGCGTCGGCGTGCCGAAGACGGCATTCATGCCGGCGACCCGGGCCGCCAGCACGGCGGCGTCCGGGGCGACAAGTCCGGGTATCAGCACGACGTCCGGCCGTCCCAGCCGCGCGTCGACAAGGGCGGCGCCGCTGCCGGCCAGGCGGAAGGGGCCCGCCGGCACATGTTCGGCGATCGTCTCCAGCGCCAGGGCCAGCGGTTGGCCCATGGCCTTGCCGTCCGGGGCGAAACACTGGCCATAGACCTCGCCGCGCCGGGCGTCGACCGCGATCATGGTCGGCAGGGCGGCGGGCGGCAGGGCGGCGGCCATCACTTCGAGGCTGGACAGCCCGAACACCGGCCGGTTGATCGCCAGCGCGAGGCCGCGCGCCGCGGCCACGGCGATGCGCACGCCGGTGAAGGAGCCGGGGCCAAGGGTGATGGCGATACGGTCGACGGCGACGGGGGCGATGCCGGCTTGCTGTAGCACCGCCCCGATCAGGGGCACCAGGCTTTCGGCCTGGCCCTGGGGGCGGGCATCGTCCGCCCGCCCGGCCAGCGTGCCGTCCCGCCACAGGGCGACCGATGTCGGGCCGGTCGCGCAATCGAAGGCAAGGACGATCATGGTGTTGTTTCGTGCTTCACCCCCGCCTTCAGGCGATGGTGACAGCCTCCTCGAACGCGAGGCGCGGGCTGCGCGGGAACAGGCCGGCGGGATCGCCATAGCCGAGGTTGACGAGGAAATTCGACTTGATGCGCGTGCCGGCGAAGAAGGCTTCGTCGACCTTGGCATTGTCGAAGCCCGACATCGGCCCGGCATCGAGGCCAAGGGCGCGGGCGGCCAGGATCAGATAGGCACCCTGCAGCGTGCCGTTGCGGAAGGCGGTGGCCTGTTCCACCGCGGGGGCGGCGAACCAGTCCTTGGCGCCCGGCGCATGGGGGAACAGCACCGGCAGCTTCTGCGCGAAATCGAGGTCGTGGGCGACGATGACGGCAACCGGGGCGGACATGGTCTTGTCCAGGTTGCCGGCCGAAAGCGCGGGCCTCAGCCGCTCCTTGCCTTCGGGCGTCGTCACGAAGACGAAGCGCGCGGGCGAGGCATTGGCGCTGGTCGGACCCCATTTCACGAGGTCGTAGAGCGCGCGCAGGGTCGCTTCGTCGATCTTCCTGTCGGTCCAGGCATTATGGGTACGGGCCGACCGGAACAGCTGGTCGAGGCTCGCGTCGTTCAAAGCAACACTCATGATAAACCTCTGTCTTTCGAGGGATTGTCCTGGCCCGAAATCCAATGTCTCAGACGGCGCGGACTTCCGTCACTTCAGGGATGTAGTGGCGCAGCATGTTCTCGATGCCCGACTTCAGGGTCGCGGTCGAGCTGGGACAGCCCGCGCAGGAGCCCTGCATGTGGAGATAGACGACGCCGTCCTCGAAATCATGAAAAGTGATGTCACCGCCGTCCTGGGCGACCGCCGGGCGCACCCGCGTCTCCAGCAACTCCTTGATCTGCTCGACGATCTCGGAATCCGGGCCGGTCGTCGCCACGGGCGCGGCCGTCTCGGCCTCGGCCAGGATCGGCTCGCCGCTGGCGTAATGCTCGACGATGGCGCCGAGTACCGCCGGCTTCAGCTCGTCCCACGGCGTTTCACCGGCCTTGGAGACGGTGATGAAGTCCGAGCCGAAGAAAATGCCGGTCACGCCGCCGAGGGCGAACAGGCGCCGGGCGAGCGGCGAGCGTTCCGCCGCGGTGCTGGTCGGGAAGTTCACCGTGCCCGCCGTCATCACGTCGCGGCCGGGCAGGAATTTCAGCGTGGCGGGATTGGGGGTCGCTTCAGTCTGGATGAACATGGCATGGTCCTCTCTATATCCGGTCAAGGCGGACAAGATCCGGTCAATATTTAACTCTACATGGCCGAAGCCTCGCTTAAGATCAAGAAATCACAAACTCGCGCAACGCAGCCATGTCGAAGTCCGATCTCGCCGACTTGCCTCCCGACCAGATCTGGGACGAGACCCTGGCCATCGCCGCCGAAATCCGCGACCGGCGGCCGCTGGCGCCGCTCGGCGCCCCGCGCCGCCTGCGCGGTGACGGGGTGGCGTCCTTTCTCCTGTCCCCGGCGGCGGCGAGGCTGGATCCGCCCGGCCTCGTCGGCGCGGTGGGGCAGCGTCTGCTGGCCGAGGGCCTGCCGCTGCGCCGGGTGACCTCGGGCCTGCTCGCCATGCATCCCCAGGTCTTCGCCCGCACCCTGATGTGGGACCGCGACGACGGCATGACCGATCTTGCCCGTGGTTTCGAGATCGAGCAGTCGGAATTCTACCGGGCAAGCCCGGTGCGCCTCATCCATCTGGGCGCGCCCGGCTTCCGCCGTCGCCTCGAAGGCCCGCCGGCGGCCGATGACTTTCCCGTGCTGGCCGACCTGCGCGCGGTCGGGGTCACCGATTACCTGATCCGGCCGCTCGACTTCGCCGCCGTGCGGCGCTCCTTCGTCGCCTTCGCCACCGACCGGCGCGGCGGTTTCGCCGACGAGGAAATCGCCCGCCTCGACGATCTGGTGCCCATTCTCTCCCTGCGTTTCGAGACGGCGATGCAGCGCCAGCTCTCGGACACGCTGCTGTCGCTCTACCTCGGCCGGGACGCCGCCCGCCGGGTGGCGACGGGCGCCGTGCGCCGGGGCGACGGTGAGACCATCCGCGCCGCCATCCTGTCCTGCGACATGCGGGGTTTCACCCGTCTGTCCGACCGGGCCAGCGCCAGCGAGGTCATCGCGCTGCTCGACGCCTATCTCGACGCGGTCACCCTTGCCATTCACCGGCACGGCGGCGAGGTGCTGAAATTCATGGGCGACGGTTGCCTGGCCATCTTCCCGGCCGACGAGGGCACGGGCACCGGCACCGCCGGGCGCGACGCCTGCCGCCGGGCGCTGGCCGCCGCCTGCGAGGCCCTGACGGCGATCGACGCGATCGAGGACCTGCCGCCCGCCCTCGGCCCCTCGGGGCTGAAGGTCGGTTTCGCGCTCAATTATGGCGATGTCGTCTATGGCAATATCGGCTCGACCGAGCGGCTGGATTTCACCGTCATCGGTCCCGCCGTGAATGAGGTCGCCCGGGTCGAGGCGCTGTGCAAGGTGCTGGACCGCAAGCTGCTGGCGACCAGCACCTTCGCCGCCGAACTCGACATGACCGATGCCCTGCGCTCGGTCGGCCTGCATGTGCTGCGCGGCCGGCGCGAGCCGACCGAAATCTACACGACCGACGAGGACTGACGCGCCTCAGGCGAGATCGTCGACCTCGTCCGGGGTCAGCTGGCCGGGGACAAGGGTGATCGGCACCCGCAGGCTGCCGGACATCTGCCCGGCGAGGGCGGAGACCAGCGGCCCCGGCCCCTCGCCGCCGGCGCCGGCGCCAAGGACGAGAATGCGGATCGACGGATCCTCCTCGATCAGCTTCAGCAGTTGCTCGCGCCGGATGCCCTCGCGGATGATCAGTTCGGGCGTCAGGCTGGCGATGCGCTGAACATCCTCGGCGAGGTCGTGCAGGATCGATTCCGCCTCGTCGAAAGCCTCGTCGCGCATGATGTTCTGGATCCCCAGCCACTGCGGCCCGTCCGACGGCTCGATGACATAGAGCAGGGCAACGATGCCCTTGGTCTTCAGCGCGCGCCGTGCCGCGTAGCGCAGCGCCAGGCGGCATTCCGGCGTATCGTCGACGACGACCAGGAATTTCCGCATCACATCGGGGCGAGGCGTGATTTCGCTCATCTCGGGCCGGGCCTGTTGGAGACGGGTGATGGTGCCATCGCCCGCCCCTGTTTGTCGAGGTCGCTTACTTCAGCAGAATGTCGGCGATCTCGTAGAGCTGGCTGCGGGCGCGCAGCAGGAAGAAGCCCTCGCCGACCAGATGGTTCGGCATCAGCTGGCCGTCGATGGTGCCGTTCCAGACGATCATCGGCGAGAGCGAGGCGACCTCGGCGAAACCGTCGACGGCGGAATCCCACAGGGGACCGAGGCGACGCTCCTCGATGAGGGGGCCGAAGTCCGCGCGCAGACCCTTCAGGATCATGTGGTAGGCATAGGCCGTGCCCTTGACCCGGTAGAACAGATCGTCGCAGGTGAAGTCGAGCAGGCTGCCCCCGTTCTCGCGGATCTGCTTGTCGAGCGCGGCGGACAGCGAGCCGACATCGAGGGCGATGCGGGTGATCACAGCCTGCAGATTGTCGGCCCGGCGGTCGAAGACGGCGGTGCCGGCGCCGACATTCGCGTTATAGGCTTCCAGCGCCTTGATACCCTTGCGGTACTGCGCCTCGGAGGTCGCGGTCGGCAGGATCGAGGTCGACAGGTCGAAGACCCATTTCGTGCCCGAATACTGCAGCGTGCTCAAGGCCTCGAGCAGGTCCTTGTCGACCGCACCCGAGCCCCGCACGCGACCGAGCTGGTCGCGCAGTTCGATGGCGAAGGTCGAGACGGCGTCGACGATGCCCTGCTGGAAATTCGGCATGTTGTCGAGCACGCCCGAGGGCAGGAAAAAGGGATCATTGGCGACCCAGCCGTTGCGGTTCACCTCGCGGTCGACCAGGGCCGCCGCGACCGCGACCGCGGCGCTGCCGCCCTGCGGGACGGCAGATGTTGCAACCGCGAAGGACGGATCGTCGTCGACCTTGTTCGCGACGATCATGCCGATCGGATAGTAGAGCAGGATGATGGCGGCGCAGATCGCGACAAGCGATCGCCAGACCCAGGGCCGGCGCCACAAGCCCCGACCGTCCGTGGACTCGCCGATGAAAACCTTGCTCCGGGCCATGATCCGCTCCTGATTGCAGTCTTTGTGTAGAAATCCGCATGGGCGGGAATGCCCGCGGGCGCATTTCGGGGCCTGCCGCCCCGGGTGTAACTCAAACGGTCTATGCAGCCCATGCGGTTTGTGGTTACTATAGCTCGCCGCGTGACAGGCGGCGAGCCGGACGTGTGCGTCCAGTCCCTCATGTGTCTCGTCCACGCCGGCCGGCGCCTGAAAGTTCCGATGCGCATCAGCCATGCGCAGGTTTATCAGATGCGCATGGACAATGCGCATGCAGAAGTGAAAACCGCGCACCGCGAGGATGCGCATTCGATAACGGCCGCGCACCCGTCGGTGCGCCGCCACCCCCGCCGGGGGACCGCCGGGGTCGCCAAGAAGGGCGCGAGAACAATGGCCGCTAAAGGCAAGACCGTCGCAACGGGTCCCGCACATCCCGGCGTTTCCATCTCCGATACCGTCCTCGAGAAGCTGGGCCTGACCCAGGACCAGCTCGCCAAGCTGACCGGCGTGTCGCGCCGGACCATCAACCAGCTGGTGAACTTCCGCCGCAACCTGACCGCCGACATGGCGCTGCGCATCGCCAAGGTGACCGGCACCAACGCCCGCGAATGGCTGGAACAGCAGATCGCCTATGATCTGCACCAGACCGAGCTGGCGCTGTCCAAGATCCTGTCCAAGATCCCCCACGCCTCGTCCAGGCCGGCGACCCCCGCCCCCAAGGCGAAGGCCGCCCCGATGCCGAAGAAGGTCGAGGCCAAGCCGGCCGAGGCCGCCCCGGTGAAGGCGCCGAAGAAGGCCGCCGCCAAGAAAGCCGCCGAAAAGCCGGTGGTCGAAAAGGCCCCGGCCAAGAAGGCGGCCGCGCCGAAGAAGGCCGCCGCCGCCAAGAAGGAAGAAGTGAAGAAGGACGCGGCGAAGAAGCCGGCGCCGAAGAAGGCCGCGAAGCCCGCCAAGGCCGCCGCCGTCCCGCCGGCACCGGTCGCCGTCGCCGTCCCGCTGAAGGTCGCTCCGGTGAAGGTTGCTCCGGCGAAGGCCGCCCCGGCGAAGAAGGCGGACGCGCCGAAGAAGGCCGCCGCCAAGAAGCCCGCCGAAGCCAAGAAGGCCCCGGCCGCCAAGGCGTCGAAGAAGAAGTAATCTTCGGGACCTTCGGGGGCCGGCGCTCTGGCCCGGCCCCCGGGGTTCAGCTGTAGCGGTCTTCCGTCCAGGGATCGCCTTCGTTGTGATAGCCGCGCACCTCCCAGAAGCCGGGCTTGTCGTCGGCGCGGAATTCGATGCGCTTCAGCCATTTGGCCGATTTCCAGAAGTAATATCGCGGCACGATCAGCCGCGCCGGCCCGCCATGTTCGCGGGTCAGTGGCCGGCCTTCCCAGCCATGGGCGATGACGACATCGGGCGCCGCGAAATTCTCCAGCGTGACATTGGTGGTATAGCCGTCATGGGCGTGAAGGATGACGTGCCGCGCCTCGGGCCTTGGCTGGACCAGCGCCAGCAGATGCTGCGCCGATACCCCGCTCCAGCGGTTGTCGTAGCGCGACCAGGCGGTGACGCAATGAATGTCGGACACATCCTCGACCTGCGGCTGCGCCATGAAATCCCGCCAGCCCCAGGACAGCGGGTTGACCACCGCGCCATCGACATCGAGCCGCCAGACATCGGTCGGCACCGAAGGCTGCACGCCGAGGTCCAGCACCGGCCAGTCCTTCACCAGGCGCTGGCCCGGCGGCAGGCGTTCCGATTTCTCGGCGCCGTGCCCGGTCAGCAGGCGCCCGTCCTTCGCCCATTTCTCCTTGGTGGCGATGAGCTTTTCCTTGATGGAACCGATCAGGCCGGGCTTGTCGTCGTCGGTCATGGTCGCGCCTCGGGATGGGAAGGGTGGCCAAGTCTAAGCCCGGTGGCACCCGCGGCGAAAGGACATCGCGCGGCCGTCATCATTCGTCGGGGCTGGGCGAGGGGCGGGAAAGGCGCCATTCTCCCGCATAGGACGTCTCAGGGGGCGAATCATGACTGTCGCGGATGCACCGGCCAAGCCTACCCCGGCATTTGAAATCTCGACCTCGCGGCAGTTTCCCGCCTGGCTGGCGGAAACCGGCGCGTCGCTGGCCTTCACCACCTATCAGGCCGGCAAGCTGTTCTTCATCGGCCTGCGGCCCGATGGCCGGCTGTGGGTGCACGAGCGCAGTTTCGAGCGTTGCATGGGTCTTGGCGTTTCGGACAATGCCCTGCTGATGGCCAGCCTGTGGCAGCTCTGGCGCTTCGAGAATGCCTTGCCGCCGGGTCAGAAGGCGCCGGACGGCACCGACCGGCTGTTCGTGCCCAAGGTCGCCTGGATTACCGGCGATCTCGACATCCATGATGTCGCCTTCGACGCCGACGGCCGGCCGGTCTTCGTCAACACCCTGTTTTCCTGCCTTGCGACGGTGAGCGAGAGCGCCAGTTTCGTGCCACTGTGGCGGCCGCCTTTCGTCAGCAAGCTGGCGGCGGAGGACCGCTGCCACCTCAATGGCCTCGCCATGAAGGATGGCCGCCCGGCCTATGTCACCGCCATCGGGCCGACCGATGTCGCCGACGCCTGGCGCGACCATCGCAAGGGCGGCGGCATCGCGATCGATGTCGCCAGCGGCGATTTCGTGGCGGAGGGCCTTTCCATGCCCCATTCGCCCCGGGTTCACGACGGCCAGCTGTGGCTGCTGAATTCGGCGGCCGGCGATTTCGGCCGGGTCGATCTGGCGACCGGCCGCTTCGAGCCGGTCACCTTCATGCCGGGCTATGCGCGGGGCCTGTCCTTCATCGGCCGCTTCGCCGTAGTCGGCCTCTCGAAGGCGCGCAAGAACAAGACCTTTTCGGGCCTGCCGCTCGACGATGCCCTGGCCGCGAAAAAGGCCGAGCCGCGTTGCGGCCTTTTCGTCGTCGACACCATGACCGGCGACATCGTGCACTGGTTGCGGATCGAAGGCCTGGTCGACGAACTCTATGATGTCGCGGTCCTGCCCGGCACCGTCATGCCGGCGGCGATCGGCGTCAAGTCGGACGAGATTCGCCGGGTCATCTCGGTCGGCTGATCGCGACCGGCGCCCCGGGGGGGGCTGATTCAGAATTCATCCATTATGGGTGTATCGTTAACGCTATTGCTTTAACGTCCCGTCGACTGATGGGAAAACCGTGTCGCGATGCAATTCGCGCCACCGTCAGGCGCGGGGACCAGACACAATGGCATCAATATCGGGAACATCGGGCAACGACCGGCTTGTGGGCTCGGCGTCGGCCGACACGATCGACGGGCTGGACGGCAACGACCAGCTGTTCGGCAAGGGCGGTGACGACACGCTGACCGGCGGCGACGGCACCGACCGGCTGGACGGTGGCACCGGGGCGGACACGATGACCGGCGGTCTCGGCGACGACAGCTATATCGTCGACGATGTTGGCGATGTGGTCACTGAAGACGCTGGCGAGGGCCGGGACACGGTGACGACCTCCGTCTCCTATACCCTGGCCCCGACCACCGAGATCGAGCGTTTCGTGGCGGCGGCGGGCCTTTCCGCGATCGATCTGACCGGCAATGACTTCGCCAGCCAGATCTATGGCAACGACGGCGCCAACATCATCATCGGCGGCGGTGGCGGCGACAGTCTCTACGGCAGGGCCGGCGACGACACGCTGACCGGCGGCGCCGACGATGATCTGCTCGACGGTGGCGCGGGCGCCGACGCCATGACCGGCGGCGCCGGCAACGATATCTATGCCGTCGACGACGCGGGCGACACGGTGACGGAACTCACCGGCGGCGGCACCGATCGGATAACGGCCTCGGTTTCCTTCGCGCTGGGGCTGAGTAGCGAGGTCGAGCAGCTGTATTCCCGGGGTGCCGATACGATCGACCTGTCGGGCAGCGACACGGACAACACGATCGTCGCCAATGACGTGGCCAATGTGTTGAGCGGGTTCGGCGGCAACGACCGGATCACGGCGCGTGGCGGCGACGACACGCTGCTGGGCGGCGACGGCGACGACGTGCTGATCGGCGGCGCGGGCGCCGACGCCATGACCGGCGGCGCGGGGGACGACACTTTCTATGTCGACGACGCCGGCGATACCGTGACCGAGGCGACGGGCGAGGGCAGCGACAAGGTCTATGTCGAGACCAGCTGGACCCTGGGCGCCGGCCAGGCGGTGGAATCACTGTATCTGCGCGGCACCGGGGCGATCGACGTGACCGGCAACGATCTGGCCAACACGATCTATGGCAACAGCGGCGCGAATGTCCTGTCGGGCGGCGCCGGTGCCGACACGATCCATGGCTCGGGCGGCGACACGCTGGACGGCGGCGCCGACAGTGACAGCTATATCGTCACGGCCGGCGGCTCCGGCACCATCCGGGTCCTCGGCGATTCCAGCGACACATTGTCGAGCAGCGACACGGGCTGGGTTTCCACCGGCGTCGTGATGCTGGACGGCCTCGGCGTCGCCACCTACGCCAATGGCGGCACCGATCTTTTCGCGGATACCGGCATCGACCTCGCCGGCCTGCAAGCCGACGCCATGTTCGGCACGGCGACCGTGCAGAGGGGCCAGACCCGCCAGGTCATCGACACCACGACCCTGTCGACCGCGCGCGGCTTCGTCATCCAGGGTGTCGCGAGCGGCGACAATACCGGCGCCAGCGTTTCCTCGGCGGGGGACATCAACGGCGACGGCTATGACGATATCGTCGTCGGGGTTCCCTATGGCAGTGCCACCTACAACGGCGAGGCCTATGTCGTCTTCGGCAAGGCCACGGGTTTCGGCACGGTCGATGGCACCGGCCGCCTGGTGCTCGATCTCGCGAGCCTCGCGCCCGCCGACGGCTTCCTCATTCAGGGCGACGCCCCCCACGATCTGCTGGGCACCAGCGTCTCCTGGGCGGGGGACGTCAATGGCGATGGCTATGACGATCTCGTCGTCGGGGCCAAGCTCGGTGACGATGGCGGTAACGTCGCGGGCGAAGCCTATGTGATCTTCGGGGGCGCCACGGCATTCGGCGCGGTGGATGGCACCGGCCGTGCCGTCATCGACCTCGCCGCCCTGAGCGCGGCCGAGGGCTTCATCATCCAGGGCGACGCCGCCTATGATGTCGCGGGCTACAGCGTTTCCAACGCGGGCGACATCAATGGCGATGGCTTCGACGATCTGATCGTCAGCGCGAAGAGCGGCGACGACGGCGGTTACAGCGCGGGCGAGGCCTATGTCGTCTTCGGCACCGATCTGGGCTTCGGTACGGCGGATGGCGCAGGTCGCCAGGTGATCGACCTCACCGGTCTGACCGCGGCGCAGGGATTCATCGTTCAGGGCGACACGGCCGAGGATCAACTGGGACAATCGGTGCACGCCGCCGGTGACGTGAATGGCGATGGCTTCGACGACATCATCGTCGGCGCGCCCAAGGGTGACGACGGCGGCGACCGCGCGGGCGAGGCCTATGTCATTTTCGGCGGCGCCGGCGGTTTCGGCAGCCCCGATGGCGCCAGCCGCCAGGTGATCGACACGACGACGCTGAGCGCGTCCCAGGGCTTCATCATCCAGGGCGACCACGCCGTCAGCCAGACCGGCTGGAGTGTCGCCTCGCTGGGCGACATCAATGGTGACGGCTTCGACGACATGGCCGTCTCCACCTTCGCCGAAACGGTGACCGCCTATTATGCCGGCGCGGCCTTTGTCGTCTATGGCACGGACCAGGGCTTCGGCACCGACGTCGGGGGCCGCCAGGTGCTCGACCTGGGGGGCCTGACGGCCAGCCAGGGCTTCATCATATCCGCCAACTATTCATACGAATACCTGGGCTCCGCGGTATCCGGGGCGGGGGATGTCAACGGTGACGGGATCGACGACATCATCGTGGCTTCCCGCAACAATGGCGACGCCGGCTCGAACACGGGCGCGGCCTATGTCGTCTTCGGCACGACGGAAGGCTTCGGCATCGATGAAGGCGGACGCCAGGTCATTTTCGTCGGTTCGCTGGGCGCCGACGAGGGCTTCGTCATTCAGGGCGACGAGGTCGACGACCATCTGAGCCTCGGCATCTCGGCGGCGGGTGACATCAATGGTGATGGCTTCGACGATCTGATCGTCGGCGCGCCCAATGGCGACGATGCCGGCAGCGAGGCCGGCGAGGCTTATGTGATCTTCGGCGGGCCGGAAGGCTTCACCCTGGGTCAGGTCGCCGGGGACGACACCGACAATATCCTGACCGGCACCTCGGCCGCCGAGCGTCTGGTCGGCGGGCGCGGCAACGACACGCTGGTGGGCGGTGGCGGGGCCGATGTCTTCCTGGGCGGCTCGGGCGACGACATCATCGATGTCGGCTCGGGCAATCTGTTCCGGGTTTACGGCGGCACAGGCAACGACACGCTGAAGATCGCGGCGAGCTTCGATCTCGCCGATCTCGCCAGTTTCGTGCACGACGTCGAGGTGATCGATCTGACCGGCGGCGGCGCGCAGACCGTCGTCGCGAATGCGGTCGACATCCTCGCCATGGGCGCGGCCAATCGCGACGCCCTCGGCGACAGCCTCGACAATGTGCTGGTGATCGAGGGCGATGCGAGCGACTTGCTGGGCCTTGCCAATCTTGGCGGGGCGGTGACCACGATCGGCTTTGGCGGCGTGGATTACGATCTTTATGCCTTCAACGGCCGGATCGTGCTGGCGGTCGATACCGACATCCAGATCCTGGTCTGAGTCGACGATCCGCCCGGCGTCCCCGAGGCGCCGGGCGGAAGATCAGCGATTGTTGCCCTTCAGGACCCGCGATTTCTCGCGGTTCCAGTCGCGTTCCTTCTCGGCCTCGCGCTTGTCGTGCAGCTTCTTGCCCTTGGCGAGGCCGAGTTCGATCTTGGCCTTGCCGCGATCGTTGAAATACATGGCGAGCGGGATCAGGGTCATGCCGCCGCGCGTCACTTCCTGATGCAGGCGGGCGATCTCGCGCCGGCGCAGCAAAAGCTGGCGCGGGCGGCGCGGCTCGTGGTTCTCGCGGTTGGCTTCGCGATATTCCGGGATATAGGCATTGTAGAGCCAGAGACCGGCGCCCTGGTTGGCGCCGGCGTAACTGTCGCCGATATTGCTCTGGCCGCCGCGCAGCGCCTTCACCTCGGAACCTTTGAGGATGATGCCGGCCTCGATCCGCTCTTCGATGAAGTAATTGTGCCGGGCCTTGCGGTTCTCGGCGATGTATTTCTTGGCGTCGTCGCGTTTCTTGTCGGCGGCCATGTCCGTCTCAGTTCAAAAGGCCGGCCCGCTGCATCGCCGCTTCCATGCGGGCGGCAGTGGCGGGGCCGATGCCCAGCATCGGCAGGCGAAGATCGGGCTGGCACAGGCCGAGGCGTCCCGCGCCCCATTTCACCGGGCAGGGGTTCGGCTCGACGAAGAGCGCTTCGTTGAGCTGGGTCAGCCGGTCCTGGATGGTCAGCGCGCTGGCGAAATCGCCGCTGAGAAGAGCGTTCTGCAGGTCGGCATAGGCCTTGGGGGCGATATTGGCGCCGACCGAGATGCAGCCGACCGCGCCATTGGCGACGGCGGCGACGGCGAGGCTGTCGTCACCGGCCAGCTGGATGAAGTCGGGTCCGATCAGCTCGCGATGCTTGGCATAGCGCGAAACGTCGCCGGTCGCTTCCTTCACGCCGATCACCGTCGGCAATTTGGCGATACGGGCCATGGTGACCGGGGTGATGTCGACGACGCAGCGGCCGGGGATGTTGTAGACGATGATCGGCAGATCGACCGCCTTGGAGATCGCCTCGTAATGGGCGAACAGCCCGTCCTGCGTCGGCTTGTTGTAATAGGGCGTGACGACGAGGCAGGCATCGGCGCCCGCGGCCTTGGCGTGGGTCGCGAGGTCGATCGCTTCCGAGGTCGAATTCGAGCCGGCGCCGGCGATGACCGGCACCCGGCCGGCCGCCGCCTCGATCACCAGATCGACGACGCGGTGATGTTCGTCATGGCTCAGGGTCGGGCTCTCGCCCGTGGTGCCGCAGGGCACGAGCCCGTGGGAGCCCTGTTTGATCTGCCAGTCGACGAACTCCTGCAACGCGCGCTCATCCACATTGCCGTCGCGGAACGGGGTGATGAGTGCAGGGATCGAGCCGCGAATGCGGGCGCGAACGTCGGACATGACAGGCCTCTTCCAGTGGAGCCGCAGACCATAGCGAGCAAGTGCCCGCGCTTCAACATCTGCCGGCGCAGGCCAACCATGAGCGAAGGGGCGCGGTCAAGGGCGCGCGAATGCCGCATTGCACAAAGCTAAGGTCTGCCTTGTCCGAGGGTATGATTGACGGGGCGGCCAATATCCCACCACGCTGCTATCCTATTCTGGCCCCCTCGTGCTGAACTCGGGCGGTGGGTGCCGTTCAATGCTGCCATCCGGGGCCTTCATCATGACCATCGCGGCCAAGCGCCATCCTATCGTCCTCGCCGTCGGCCTCGTGCTGGGCCTCGCGGCCTGCGACAGCGGCTCGGCGCCGCCCCAGGCGCCGGGGCCGATGCCGGTCACCGTCGCCGCGCCGCTGGTTCGCGACATGGCCGAATGGGACGAATTCACCGGCCGTTTCGCCGCCGTCGATTCGGTCGAGATCAGGGCCCGGGTTTCCGGCTATCTCGATCAGATCGCCTTCGAGGACGGTCAGGGCGTCGCCGCCGGCCAGCTGCTCTATGTCATCGATCCCCGGCCCTTCGAGGCGGAAATGTCGAGGGCCAGGGCGGATGTCGAGTCGGCCCAGGCGGCGCTCGAGCTTTCGGTGCGCGAGGTCAATCGCTATGCCGCCCTTCGCCAGGGCGGCAATGCCTCGCAGCAGGTGCTGGACGAGCGGCTGCAGGCCCGCCGTTCCGCCGCCGCCAGCGTCGATGCCGCCCAGGCGGCGCTGCGCCAGGCCGAGCTGAACCTGTCCTTCACCCGCATCCGCTCGCCCATCGCCGGCCGGATCAGCCGGACCAATGTCACGGTCGGCAATCTCGTGTCGGGCAACGCGGGGGGGACGGAGCTGACCACGGTGGTCTCGACCGATCCCATCCGCTTCTATTTCGATGCCGACGAACAGGTCTTCATCCGTTACCAGCGCATGATGCGCTCGATCGAGCGGCCGGACGCCGGCCACGCGGTCCCGGTCGAGATCGGCCTCGCCGACGAGGCCGGCTATCCGCACAAGGGTTTCCTCGACTTCTTCGACAACCAGCTGGACCGCGCGACGGGCACGATCAGCGTGCGGGCCTCCCTGCCCAACCCGGACCGGGTGCTGGCGCCCGGCATGTTCGGCCGCATCCGGGTGCAGGCCGGCGATGCGGCGCCGGTGATGCTCGTGCCCGATATCGCCATCGGCACCGATCAGACGCGGCGTTTCGTCTGGGTGGTCGGCGACGATCATGTGCCCCAGATGCGAACCGTCGAGCCGGGCGGACCCGTCGGCACGCTGCGCATCATTCGCAAGGGCCTGTCGGCGGGAGAGAAGATCGTGGTCAACGGCATCGTCCGGGTCCGGCCCGGGGCGCCGGTGACGTCGATCCCCGCCCATCTCGATGAAGACGGCAAGATCGTGCCCGATCAGCCGCCGGCGGCCCCCGCCGGTCAGCCCGCGGGCAAGCAGGGGTAAGCGCCGTGAAGATCCCGCATTTCTTCATCGACCGGCCGATCTTCGCCGCCGTCATCTCGATCGTGATCGTGCTGATCGGCGGGATCGCCTATCTCGGCCTGCCGGTCGCGCAATATCCCGAGATCGCGCCGCCCACGGTGGTCATCACCGCCAATTATCCCGGCGCCAATCCCGAGACCATCGCCCGCACCGTCGCCGCCCCGATCGAGGAACAGGTGAACGGGGTCGAGGGCATGATCTACATGCGCTCCTATTCCTCCAGCGACGGAAGGATGCAGCTGACCGTCACCTTCCGCCCGGGCACCAATCTCGATACCGCGCAGGTCCTCGTTCAGAACCGGGTCTCGATCGCCGAGCCGCTGCTGCCGGAAGCGGTACGCCGCCAGGGCGTGACCACGGCGAAATCCTCGCCCGACCTCCTGATGGTCATTCACGTCCTGTCGCCGGACAATACGTTCGACAATCTCTATATCTCCAACTACGTCACCTTGCAGATCAAGGACGTGCTGGCCCGGGTCGACGGCGTCGGCTCGATCACCGCCTTCGGCGCCCGCGACTACGCGATGCGCATCTGGCTCGATCCCGACCGCATGGCGGCCTTCAACATCTCGACCGGCGACGTCACCTCGGCGGTCTCGGTGCAGAACAACGAAGTGGCCGGCGGCCGCCTCGGCCAGCAGCCGATCGAGACACCCACCCCCTTCGAGATCCAGGTCCGCCTGCAGGGCCGCCTGCAGACGCCCGAGGAATTCGGCGACATCATCGTCAAGGCCTTCGGCGACGGCCGTTTCGTTCGCCTGCGCGATGTCGGCCGGGTGCAGTTGGCCGCGCGTGACTATTCGTCGAATTCCTATCTCGACGGCAAGCCGGCCCAGGCGCTCGGCGTGTTCCAGCGTCCCGGCTCCAACGCGGTCGCGACCGCCGAGGCGCTGAAGAAGACGATGGACGAATTGTCGAGAAGTTTCCCCAAGGGCCTCGAATACCGGATCGTCTACAACCCGACCGACTATGTCGAGGAATCGATGCAGGAGGTGCTGAAGACCCTCCTCGAGGCGGTCGCCCTCGTCATCGTCGTCGTCTTCCTGTTCCTGCAAAGCTGGCGGGCGACGATCATTCCGGTCATCGTCATCCCGGTCGCCCTGATCGGAACCTTCGCGGTCATGGCGGCGCTGGGCTTCTCGCTGAACACGCTGTCGATGTTCGGCCTGGTGCTGGCCATCGGCATCGTCGTCGATGATGCCATCGTCGTCGTCGAGGCGGTGGAGCACCACATCGCCGAAGGCCTGTCGCCCCGGGATGCGGCGCGAAAAACCATGGACGAGGTCTCGGGCGCGCTGATCGCCATCGCCATCGTGCTCGCCGCCGTGTTCCTGCCGACGATCTTCATTCCCGGCATTTCCGGCGCCTTCTATACCCAGTTCGCGGTCACGGTCGCCGTGGCGACGGCGATTTCCGCCTTCAATTCGCTCACCCTCAGCCCGGCGCTGGCGGCGCTGCTGCTGCGGCCGAAGCGGGTCGGCTCGCGCGGGTTCCATCCGGTGCGCCGCTTCTTCGGCGGCTTCAACGCCGGCTTCGACTGGACCTCGAAGCGCTATGGCCGGATCGTCGGCGGCATGACCCGGCGGGCGGTGGTCGTCCTTCTCGTCTATGGCGGGCTGATCGGCCTCACCGTCTTCGGCTTCTCGCGCCAGCCCACGGGCTTCATTCCGATGCAGGACCGCGGCTTTCTGATCGGCGTCCTGCAACTGCCGCCCGGCGCCTCGCTGGCGCGGACGGATGAAGCGGTGCACCGGGCGGGCGATATCGCGCTGAAGGTGCCGGGCGTCGCCCATGCGGTGATGATCGCCGGCTTCTCGGGCGCGACCTTCACTGCGGCGACCAACGCGGCGACCGTCTTCCTGATCCTCGACGACGCGAGCGAGCGCGCGGCCAAGGGCCTGACCGCCGAAGCGGTGACGGCCGAATTGCGCAAGCGCCTGTTCGCGATCCAGGAAGCCTTCGTCCTGATCATTCCGCCGCCGCCCGTGTCGGGCATCGGCAATGCCGGCGGCTTCTCGATGCAGGTGCAGGACCGGGCGGGCAGCGGCATCGCCGAGTTGAAGGCGGCTGCCGATGGTTTCGTCGCCGCGGCGGGCAGGATCCCCGGCCTCACCTCGGTCTATACCCCGCTGCAGACCGGCACGCCGCAGCTCTATGTCGATATCGACCGGGCGCGGGCGCAGATCCTGAATGTCGCCCCCGATGCGATCTTCTCGACCCTGTCGACCCTGCTCGGCTCGTCCTACATCAACGATCTCACCCTGTTCGGGCGATCGTACCGGGTGACGGCGCAGGCGGATTCCCAGTACCGCGTCTCGCCCGAAGACATCGCGCGGATGCGGGCCCGCTCCAACGACGGCGTCATGGTGCCGCTCGGCTCGGTCGCCACCTTCAGCAATATCGCGGGGCCGGACCTCGTCGTGCGCTACAACCAGTATACATCGGCGCCGGTCACCGGCTCGCTGCTGCCGGGGATGCCGTCGGGCACGGCCATGACCCAGCTCGAGCAACTGGCGGCGGACACGCTGCCGTCCGGCGTCAGCTTCGAATGGACCGATCTGTCGTATCAGGAGCGGATCGCGGGCAGCGTCGCCTTCCTCGTCTTCCCGCTGGCGGTGCTCTTCGTTTTCCTGGCCCTCGCCGCGCAATACGAAAGCTGGACGCTGCCGCTCGCCATCATCCTGATCGTGCCCATGTGTCTCCTGTCGGCGCTGGGCGGCATCATGCTGCGGGGGATCGACAACAATATTCTTGTCCAGATCGGCTTCGTCGTGCTGATCGGCCTTGCCTCCAAGAACGCCATCCTGATCGTCGAATTCGCCCGCCAGCTCGAGGAACGGGGCCTCGACCGCTTCGCCGCGGTGATCGAGGCCAGCCGCCTCCGCCTGCGGCCCATCCTGATGACCTCGCTCGCCTTCACCCTCGGCGTCGTGCCGCTGGCGATCGCGACCGGCGCGGGGGCCGAGATGCGTCAGGCTCTTGGCACCGCCGTCGCCTTCGGCATGTTGGGCGTCACCTTTTTCGGGCTGCTGTTCACCCCGGTGTTCTATACCGTGCTGCGGGGCCTGTTCGGCGGCCGCCGCGCGCCGCAGGTCGCGGGTGGCGCGGTGGACCAAACCCCGGTTTGAGGGATGCGCGGCCGCGGCGGGTGGCGCAAACCCGCCGCAGCGGCTATCCTGATGCCTTGGTGATGGCGATGATTCGTCGAAGCGGGGGCTCGATCATGGGCTTTGGCGCAAAGCGCGCGATGGCGAAGGGGCTGGTTGCAGCCATGCTGGTGGCGGGTTCCGCCGTGCCGCCGCTCGTCCTGCCCGCATCTCCCGCCCGGGCGGAAACCGCCGTCCGCTTCCCTGCGCTGCTCAGCGCGGTCGACCGCGCGCTTTATGCCAAGGCATTCGCCCTCGGCGGGCGCGGGGACTGGGATGGCGCCGCCGTCGTCGCCGCGCCGGCACGGGACCGTATCCTCGCCAAGGTGATCGACTGGCAGCGCATCCAGGCGCGCGAGACCGGCGCCAGTTTCGACGAGATCGCGGGCTTCATCGAACGCAACCCGAACTGGCCGCGTCAGGCCACCAGCCAGGCCAGGGCCGAGGCGGCGATCACGGCCAACACGGGTCCCGCGCGGCTGATCGCCTGGTTCCAGAAATTCCCGCCGCAATCGGGCCTCGGCAAGCTGCGTTTTGGCGCCGCGCTGATGGCCGGTGGCGACCGGGCGCGCGGCACGCTCCTGCTGCGTCAGGGCTGGATCGAAGCCAGCACCGACAGCGATACCGAAGCGGATATTCTCGCCAACCATGGTGGCGTGCTGACCCAAAGCGATCATATCGCCCGCATGAACCGTCTCCTGATGGACGAGGATGTGAGCGAGGCGCGGCGCCTGCTGCCCCTGCTGCCGGCGGATTACCGGGCGGCGGCCAGTGCCGCGATGTCCTTCATCATGAAGGCGGGCACCGCCTCGCGCGATCTGGCCGCCGTGCCCGCGGCGCGGGCCGGCGAGCCGGGCCTGCTCTATGCCCGGGTGCGCTATCTGCGTTCCCTCGATCTCGACGATCAGGCGGTCGATCTGATCGCCCGGATGCCGGAAGGCACCGTGGCCCAGAATCCCGGGCGCTGGTGGCCGCATCTGAATTTCGCCGCCCGCCGGCTGCTGGCCGCCGGGCGCTTCGCCGATGCCTACAAAGTCGCGCGCAACCACGAACTGTCCGACGGCACCGATTATTTCGAGGCGGAATGGATGGCGGGCTGGATCGCGCTGCGCTTCCTCGGCCAGCCAGAAGTGGCGCTTCGTCACTTCACCGCCATGTCGGAAAAAGTGCGCTCGCCCATTTCGGTCAGCCGCGCCCATTACTGGGCCGGCCGCGCCGCCACCGCCCTCGGCCGCGCGGCGGAAGCGAAGCGCTGGTACGATCGGGCGGCGGCCCAGTCCCAGACCTTCTACGGCCAGCTGGCCGCCTTCGCGCTGGGCGAGGCCAGCTCGCGCCGTCTGCCGGCGGATCCCGCGGTCGGCGCCGCCGACAAGGCCGCCGCCGAGAAGACCGAGCTTTACCGCGCCATCCGCATGATGATCGAGATCGGCGAGGAAGAGCGCATCCGCCCCTTCCTGAAAGCCGCGATGGAAAATGCCGGCAGCGATGGCCAGCGGGCCCAGATCGCCGAGATGGCGGCGGCGACCGGCGGGACCTACGCCGGCGTGATCGCGGCCAAGGAAGCCAGTCTCTCCGGCACCTTCCTGGCCGGCCGGGGCTATCCCGTGCTGAACATGCCTTCGGGCGCCCTGACGGAAAAGGCCCTCGCCCTCGCCCTGACCCGGCAGGAAAGCGAATTCCGCCCCGACGCGGTCAGCCCGGCCGGGGCGCGTGGGCTGATGCAGCTGATGCCGGGCACGGCGAAACTCGTCGCCAAGGATCTGGGCGTGCGCTTCGATGCCGGCAAGCTGACCTCCGATCCGTCCTACAACATGACCCTCGGGGTCGCCCATCTCGACGAACTGCTGGATGATTTCGGCGGCTCCTACGCCATGGTCGCCGGGGCCTATAATGCCGGCGGCGGGCGGATCGATACCTGGATCGAGCGTTTCGGCGATCCTCGCTCGTCCTCGGTCGATGTGATCGACTGGATCGAGCAGATCCCCTTCAGCGAGACCCGCAACTATGTCCAGCGGGTGCTGGAGAATACCCAGGTCTACCGCCAGCGGCTCAGCCCCGGACAGGCGGTGCCGCTCGGCATCGCGCGGGATCTGCTGCGCGGCTCGGGTTCGCGCACGTCGCCGGTCACCGAAGTGCCGTTCAGGTCCAATGCCGGCTAGGATCGCCGCCAGAGAAGGCGCCGTTTTCATGATCGTCATCCCGGCGCAGGCCGGGATCTCGTGCCGGCAAAGGCGCCTTTTTCGGGCAAAGGCCCCGGCCTTCGCCGGGGCGACGAGTGTCAGAGAATAAAGAACAGGGAGAGCGCCATGACCGGCTATGCCGCGAAGCATTACACCTCGCATGACGGTCTTGCCCTCTATTACCGGGACTATGGCGATGTGGGCGATGCCCGCCTGCCGGTGGTGTGCCTGCCGGGCCTGACGCGGAATTCGGCGGATTTCGAGGCGCTGGCGCTTCATCTGGCGGGTGACGGCCGGCGCGTGATCTCGCCCGATTTCCGGGGTCGCGGCCGTTCCGCCTATGACCCGCAGTTCATGAATTATATCCCGCCGACCTATGCGGGCGACACCATCGGCCTGCTGGCCAGTCTCGGCATTTCGCGGGCGATCTTCGTCGGCACCTCGCTCGGCGGCATCGTCACCCAATTGATCGCCCTCGCCATGCCGGCGCTGGTCGCGGGCGCCGTGCTGAACGATATCGGCCCCGAGCTCGATCCCGCCGGCCTTGCCCGCATCGCCTCCTATGCCGGCAATCAGACCGACCCGGCGAATTGGGACGAGGCGGCGGCGCAGATCCGCGACATCAACCTGTCGCAGTTCCCGACCCTCGACGATGCCGCCTGGGCCCGTTTCGCCCGCGCCGTCTTCACCGAAAAACCGGAAGGCGGGCTTCGGCCCAATTACGATCCGAAGATCGGCGATGCCATGCGCGCGGGCGGGCCGACCGTCGACATGTGGCCGATCTTCGCCGGCCTCGCCGAGATCCCGACCCTCGTGTTGCGCGGCGCGCTCTCGGACCTGCTGGCCGCCGCGACGGTGCGCCGGATGCTGTCGGCCAAGCATGATCTCGTCGCCGTCGAAGTGCCGGAGCGCGGCCATGCCCCGCTGCTCGACGAGGACGAATCCCTCGGCGCGATCGAGGCGCTGATCGCCCATATCGAAGCCTGAGGTTCCGGATGCGGCGCTTTCTGGCGGGCGCTGTCGCCCTGTTCGCGCTGTTGTCCGCCCCGGCATCGGCGGAAGCGCCGCCGCCGCCGCCCGGCCTGGCCCGCGATGCGGGCTTCATCGAGCGTTTTCTGGCGGCGGCGCTCGATGGCCCGGCCTATTTCAATCCCCTGCTGGCCTCGGTCGATCCCGGGCGCCTCGCCCGGGTCGGGGATGGCGGCCGGCTGAACTATTTCGCCTGGCGCGGCTTTCCCGACGACGAGCCGCCTTCGATCACCCGTATCCGGACCCTGACGGGACTTGGCGATCCGCCCGACGTGTCCGACCCGGCCTATGACGACGCCGCCTTCTTCGTCGTCGAGGCGCGGGCGACCCTCGCGGCCCGCCCGGCGCGGGGGCCGGGGATCGAGGCGCCCTATCTGACGGCGACCGGACCCGTGCCGGGGGCGGTCTGCGGCATCTTCGTGCAGTCGGGCAATGTCCTTCGCCCGCGCGAACTTTCCGCCATGACGGTCCATGTTCTCGAGACGGCGCCGCCGGCGGCGCAGCAACGCTGCCTCGCGCGGGTGGCCCTGCGCGGCCTTGGTCTTGCCGGCATCGGCGAATACGCGGGGGGCGAGATTCCGCCGGATGCCGATCCGGTCACCCTGCTGACGCCCGAGGAGGAAGCCTTCCTCTGGCTCGCCTATCGCCTGCCGATCGGCGCCGACCGCGAGGCCCTGCGGGCGAAGGCGGCGGAGATTCTGGGCGGGCTGTAGCCGCTCCCGCCGGACGGGGGCGGAAGAATCAGATGAAGCCGACGATCCGCTTGGTCTCGGCCAGGATCGGGGCGGCGATCGCGTTGGCCCTTTCGCCACCGTCCTTCAGCACCTGATCGATATAGCCGGGATCGGCCAGCAGGCGGCGCATTTCAGACGTGAGCGGCGAGAGCTTGTCGACCGCCCGCTCGGTCATCGCCTTCTTGAACTCGGAGAACTGCTTGCCGGCGAAGGCGGCGACCACATCGGCCACGCTTTCATCGCCCAGCGCGGCGTGGATCGTGAACAGGTTCTTGGCCTCGGGCCGGGTCTCCAGCCCCTCCACCGTCTCGGGGAGAGCGTCCGGGTCGGTCTTGGCGCGGCGGATCTTCTGTTCGATATCGTCCGGGCTGTCGGTCAGATTGATGCGCGACTGGTCCGAGGCATCGGACTTCGACATTTTCTTGGTGCCGTCGCGCAAGGACATGACGCGGGTGGCTTCGCCGAGGATCAGCGGCTCCGGCGGCGGGAAATGTTCGATGCCGAAGTCGTGGTTGAACTTCAGGGCGATGTCGCGCGCGAGTTCGAGGTGCTGCTTCTGGTCCTCGCCCACGGGAACATGGGTCGCCTTGTAGACGAGGATGTCCGCCGCCATCAGGTTGGGATAGGCGAAGAGCCCGACCGAGACATTCTCCCGGTCCTTGCCCGCCTTTTCCTTGAACTGGGTCATGCGGTTCAGCCAGCCCATGCGGGCGACGCAATTGAAGATCCAGGCGGTCTCGGCATGGGCCGGGACCTTCGACTGGTTGAACAGGATCGAGCCCTTGGGGTCGATGCCGGCGGCGATCAGGCTGGCGGCGACTTCGCGCGTCGCTCGGGCCAGGTCGGCCGGGTCCTGCCAGACGGTGATCGCGTGCATGTCGACGACGCAATAGATGCACTCGTGGCCATCCTGCAGCTTCACCCAGTTGCGGATCGCCCCGAGATAATTGCCGAGATGCAGGTTGCCGGTCGGCTGGACACCGGAAAAGACGCGGGGCTTCGACATGATGGCTTCAGGCTCTTCGATTTGACCGCGCCCCTTATCGCGCGGGCGGGTCATGCGGTCAACCGCCACCGCCCCGCAGGACGAGGCGCTTGAGGTCGGCGACGTCGACACCGCGAAGGACGAGCGCGGATATCAGGAACGACAGGCCCCCGGCCGAGACCAGCAGGGTCAGCGCGCCGGCCTGCCACCATAGGGCCTGGGTGAAATAGGGCCGCAGCTGCCATTCGAGCAGCAGGAGCACGCCGACCATGGCGGCGGTGGCGAGGGTAAGGCGGATCAGGCGCGAGATCAGCCGCCGGTCGGGCGCGAAATGGCCGCGCTTGCGCAGGATGAACATCAGCTGGGCCATGTTCACCCAGGCGGCGATGGTCGAGGCCAGGGCCAGCCCCGCCTGCTGCAGCGGCCACATGGCGATGAGCGCGATCACGAAATTGACCAGCAGCGCGATCATCGCGAGGCGAACCGGCGTCCTTGTGTCTTCCCGCGCGTGGAAGGCCGGGGTGAAGACCTTGGTCGCGGTGAAGGCCGGCAGGCCGAGGCCGAGAATGCCGAGGGCGCGCGCCGTCTCGATCGTGTCGGTCGCGGTGAAGGCGCCCCGCTCGAACAACACGCCGATGATCGTCTCGGGGATGGCGGCGAGGGCGGCGGCGGCGGGCAGGGTCAGCAGCATGGCGCCCTCGAGGGCGCGGTTCTGGGTCTTCACCGCGGCATCGAGGGTGCCGGCGGCGAGCTGGCGCGAGAGGAGCGGCAGCAGGGCGGTCGAAATGGCGATGCCGATGACGGCCAGCGGCAGCTGGTTCAGCCGGTCGGCGTAGAAGAGATAGGACACGGTGCCGGCCGGCAGCAGCGAGGCCAGAACCATGTCGATGAGGACATTCACCTGATAGATGCCGGCGCCGACGACGGCGGGCATCAGCAGCTTGAAGAACCGCTTGATCTCCGGCCCCATGCGCGGCCGGTACAGCCGGATGCCGAGGCCGATGTGCTCGAGGTGGATCATCAGCCAGATGAACTGCGCGATGCCGGCGATGGTGACCGCGGCGGCCTGGGTATGGGCGGTCGACAGGACGGTGTGCGGGATCAGCAGGGCCGCGATCAGCACCAGGTTCATCAGGATCGGCGTCGCGGCCGGCGCGGCGAAGCGATGATTCGCGTTGAGGACGGCGCCCTGCAGCGAGACGAGGCTGATATAGGCGAGATAGGGAAAGGCGAGGCGGGTCAGCTCGATCGCCAGCTCGAATTTCGGCGGATCGGAACTATAGCCGGGGGCGAGCACCAGCATCGCCTGCGGCATGAAGATCATGGCGAGGGCGACGAAGCCGGTGACGGTCAGCGTCAGCAGGGTGGCGATTTCGCCCGCGAAACGGGCGGCCCGGAGCTTGCCGTCCTCCCCCGCCAGGATGCGGGAATAGAGCGGCACGAAGGCGGCGTTGAAGGCGCCCTCGGCGAACAGCGCCCGGAAGAAATTGGGCAGGCGGAAGGCGATCATGAAGCAATCGGCCGCCATGCCGGCGCCGAGGATCGCCGCGAACAGCGTATCCCGGGCAAAGCCGAGAATCCGGCTGAGCATCGTGTAGCCGCCGATGGTGGCGACGGAGCGCATCAGGGCCATGGCGGGGCGATGCTCAGCGGGTGCCGTTGCGCCTGGCGCTCCGGGCGGCGGCCGATCCGGCCTCGGCCGCCACGGGCGTCGCCGCCGCGACCGCGGGCGCGGGCGGTGCCAGCACCTCGGTCAGGCGGCGCTCGATCGCCTTCAGCTTGCCGCCATGGCGGATCTTGTGGCCGAACAGGTCCGAGACATAGAAGACGTCGACCGCCCGCTCGCCATAAGTGGCAATATGGGCGGAACGGATGGTCAGGTTCAGGGCGAAGATGGCGCGGGTCAGCTCGAACAGGAGGCCCGGCCGGTCGCGGCCGTTCACCTCGATCACGGTCAGCCGGGTCGAGGCGTTGTTGTCGATCAGCACCCGGGGCGCGACCTTGAAATTCATCGTCCGCTTCGAGGGCGCGGCGCGGCCTTCCAGCACCTCGCGCGGGCGGACCCGGCCCATCAGCACCTGCTCGATCGTGGTCGACAGCTTGGCCAGCCGCTCCGGCCGGTCGAAGGGGCCGCCGTCGGCGTCCTGCAGGGTGAAGACGTCGAGCGCCATGCCGTCATTGGTGGTGAAGATCTTGGCATCGACGATCGAGGCGCCGCAGACCGAGATCGCCCCGGTCACCCGGGCGAACAGGCCCGGATGGTCGGCGGTGTATAGAGTGACTTCGGTCACGCAGCGGAAGCGGTCGGTCCGGGTCGCCAGGGTCAGCGGCGCTTCCTCGCGGTCGGCCTCGCGCATCAGCCGGGCGTGACGCTCGACGCAGGCGGGCTCGGTCGAGACCAGATAGGATTCGGCATGACGGCGGAAGAAGGCTTCGATCTCGGTCGGCTTCCAGTCCTTCAGCCGCGCCGAAATCTCGGCATGGGCACGGTTCAGTCGCTCCTTCGGGGCGCTGGCGTGGCCGCCCGACAGCAGGGGCTCGGTCTCGTAATAAAGCCCGCGCAGCAGCTGGCCCTTCCAGCCGTTCCAGATGGCGGGGCCGACGGCCCTGATATCGGCGACGGTCAGCACGGCGAGAAGGCGCAGGCGCTCCGGGCTCTGCACCAGGTCGGCGAAATCGTGAACGGTCTTCGGGTCGGTCAGGTCGCGCTTGAAGGCGGTGTTCGACATCGCGAGGTGATGGCGCACCAGCCAGGCCACGGTCTCGGTCTCGGCGGCGGAAAGGCCGAGGCGCGGGCACAGGCGCTGGGCGATCTCGGCCCCGATCACCGAATGGTCGCCGCCCCGGCCCTTGGCGATGTCGTGGATCATCACGGCGCAATAGAGCACGCGGCGCGACAGGATCTTGTGAATGATGTCGGTCGCCAGCGGCAGGTCTTCGCCGAGGATGCCGCGCTCGATCTCGGCGAGGACGCCGATCGCCCGGATGGTGTGCTCGTCGACCGTGTAGACATGATACATGTCGTATTGCATCTGGGCGACGACGCGGCCGAAGTCGGGCACGAAACGGCCGAAGACGCCGGCCTCGTTCAGACGGCGCAGGGAGGTCTCGGGATCCTTGCGGCTGGTCAGGATGGTCAGGAACAGCGCGTTGGCGGCCGGGTCGTGGCGCAGGGCGGCGTCGATCCGCTTCAGGTTCCGCGTGATCAGATGCAGGGCCTGCGGATGCACGTCCAGTTCATGGCGCTGGGCGACCTCGAACAGGCGGATCATGTCGATCGGCGCCAGCTCGAACTGGTTCTCCGAGGTGACGCCGACGCGGCCCCCCTCGACCAGGAAACCCTCGACCACCTTGGCCCGGCGCGACAGCGACAGGAGTTTCAGCCTGGACGGCTTGCGCCGCGCTTCTTCTTCCAGATTGGCGCAGAAGATGCGGGTCAGCACGCCGACATCCTTGGCGAAGAGGAAATAGTGCTTCATGAAGCGCTCGACGCCCTTGGTGCCGGCATGATCGGTATAGCCGAGGCGGCGGGCGAGTTCGGGCTGGACGTCGAAGGTCAGGCGCTCTTCCGGGCGGCCGGTCAGGAAGTGCAGGTGACAGCGCACGTCCCACAGGAAATTCTCGGCCTTGACGAAGCGGCGGTATTCGTCGGCGGACAGCACGCCCTTGTCGACGAGTTCGGCGGCATCGTCGACCCGGTGGACGAATTTGGCGATCCACCACAGGGTGTGCAGATCGCGCAGGCCGCCCTTGCCTTCCTTCAGGTTGGGCTCGACCGTGTAGCGGGAATCGCCGAGGCGGCGGTGGCGCTCGTCCCGCTCCTTCAGCTTGGCTTCGGCGAAGGCGGCGCCATGGCCGTTCACCACGTCGCGGCCGAAACGCTCCTTCAGTTCGGTGTAGAGCGCCTGATCGCCCCACAGCCAGCGCATTTCAAGGAGCGCGGTCGCGATCGTGTTGTCCTGCTTGGCGAGGCGGATGCAATCGTCGATCGAGCGCGTGGCATGGCCGACCTTCAGCCCCAGATCCCACAGCAGATAGAGCATGTATTCGATCACCTGCTCGTGCCAGGGCGTCTCCTTGTAGGGCAGGAGGAACAGGAGATCGACGTCCGAACCGGGCGCCAGCTCGCCCCGGCCGTAGCCGCCGAGGGCGATCAGGTCCAGCCGCTCGCCCGCGGTCGGGTTCTGCAGCGGATAGACATGGGTGATGGTGAAATCATGCAGGACGCGGATGACCTGATCGACCAGATAGCACAGGCCCGCCGCCGTCTCGCGCCCGTTGGCCTCTTCCGTCTCGAGCCGGCGCCGGCATTCGGCCCGGCCCTCGGCCAGCGCGGCCTTCAGGGCCTGCACCAGCTTCGGGCGCAGGGCATCGACGCTTTCCCCGACCGCGGCGAAAGCCTCGATGGCTTCGACCAATACCTTGCGGTCGATGATCGTGCGGCGGTGCTTGACGGCGATATCCATCGGTCCCTCTGTCAGGTCAGGCCTTATAGGTAAGGCACGAGGGCCATGAAGTCGATGACCCACGTTTTTCAGGGCTCGATTGCGCCCGGCGGTGGAGAGGGTTGCGGGACTTTTCATCACAGCTAGAATCCCGTCGTATTCCCGAAGGCCTGGAGACATTGATGACGAGTGATACCGCCCCGCACCCCCTGCTGCGCCGCCGGGACGGCCATCATGCCCGCGTGACCTTCGAGGAATTGTTCTTCGATCTCGTCTATGTCTTCGCGGTTACCCAGCTCAGCCACCAGTTGCTGCATCATCTCTCGATCACGGGTGCGATCGAGACGCTGATCCTCTGGTTCGCGGTCTGGCTGGGCTGGCAATACACCTGCTGGATTACCAATTGGTTCAATCCGGAAACACCGGCCATCCGGGGCCTGCTGTTCGTGTCCATGCTGGTCGGCCTCGCCATGGCCTCCGCGATTCCCGAAGCCTTCGAGGACCGGGGCCTGATCTTCGCCGTTTCTTACGCCGCGATGCAGGTCGGGCGCAGCGCCTATGTCCTGTTTCATCTGGGCGGCAGTCAGGCGCTGTCGGCCAATTATCGCCGCATCCTCGGCTGGATGACGATATCCGCCGTGTTCTGGATCGCGGGCGGCTTCGTCCAGCATGAGGCGCGGATGGCGCTCTGGGCGATCGCCGTGCTTTGCGAATATGTCTCGCCCATGTTCGGTTTCCCGCTGCCCGGGCTCGGCCGCTCGAAAACCAGCGACTGGACGATCGAGGGCGGCCATCTGTCCGAGCGCTGCAAGCTCTTCGTCATCGTCGCCCTCGGCGAAACCGTGCTGGCGACCGGCGTGCCGCTGGCCGAGACGGCGGTCTGGGACGCGCCGGTGCTGCTTGCCCTCGTCTCGACCTTCCTCGGCACGCTCGCCATGTGGTGGCTCTATTTCGGCACCTCGGGCGAGGATGCGACGGCGACCATCACCGCGTCCGACGATCCGGGGCGGATCGGCGCCTATTTCCACTATGTCCATGCGATTCTGGTCGCCGGCATCATCGTGACCGCGGTCGGCAACGATCTCGTGCTCGGCCATCCCCACGGCATGGCCGAGGTCGCGCAGATGATCGTGATGGTCGCGGGGCCGGCGATCTATCTCCTCGGCAGCGCGGTCTACAAGAAGATCGTCTATGACGCCGTGCCGGCCTCCCATGTCGTCGGGGCGCTGATGCTGGCGGCGGTCGCCCCGCTCGGCCTCGTCGCCGATTTCCTGGTCATGGGCTGGGTCACGACCCTGATCATGCTCGGCATCGCCTGGTGGGAAACGCAGGTGCGCCGGGTCTGCCGCGCGGCGCGGGCAGCACCCGCGCCCGCCCATTGACGGATCAGGGGCCGAGCAGCGCCTTCAGGCGATAGAGCGCGTCCAGCGCCTCGCGCGGGGTGAGGTCGTCCGGGGTGACGGCCTTCACCGCGTCGATCAGGACGGTGGCGGCGGGATCGGCCGGGGCCTGGGGCGCCGGCTTCGGCCGGGCCGCCAGCGCGGCGAAGAGCGGCAGGTCGTCGGCGAGGGCGGCCATGTCGGGCCGCCCGCCGCCCTGTCCCGCGCCGCCCGATTCCAGCCGGTGCAGCACGTCTTCCGCCCGGGCGATGACGGCGGGCGGCAGGCCCGCCAGTTTCGCCACCTGGATGCCGTAGGAGCGGTCGGCGGTGCCGCGCACCACTTCATGCAGGAAGACGACTTCGCCCTTCCATTCCCGCACCTTCACCGTATGGGCGGCGACCTCGGGCAGTTTCTCGGCGAGGGCGGTCAGCTCGTGATAATGAGTGGCGAAGAGGGCGCGGGCCTTGTTCACTTCGTGCAGATGCTCGATCGCGGCCCAGGCGATGGAGAGACCGTCATAGGTCGCGGTGCCCCGGCCCAGTTCGTCGAGGATGACGAGGCTGCGCGGCGTCGCCTGATTGAGGATCGCCGCCGCCTCGACCATCTCGACCATGAAGGTGGAGCGCCCGCGCGCGAGGTCGTCGGCGGCGCCGACGCGGCTGAACAGGCGGTCGACGATACCGATTTCGGCCCGCGCCGCCGGCACGAAACTGCCGGTCTGGGCCATGACCGCGATCAGGGCATTCTGGCGCAGGAAGGTCGATTTACCGGCCATGTTGGGGCCGGTCAGCAGCCACAGCCGGTTGCCGGGGCCGAGGTCGCAGTCATTGGCGACGAAATCACCCTCGCGCCCGGCGCCGAAGCCCGCTTCCACCACCGGATGGCGCCCGCCCTCGATATGGAAGGCCGTGCCCTCTTCCAGCACCGGGCGGGTATAGCGGCGCCTTTCGGCGAGTTCGGCGAGGCCGGCGGCACCGTCGATCTCGGCAAGGCCGAGGGCGGCATCGGCGATGGCCTCGGCCGCGCCCAGCACCTCGGCGACGAAACCATCGAAGATCTGAACCTCGAGCGCGATGGCCTTGTCGCCCGCCCGGGCGATGCGGTCGGCGAGTTCGCTGAGTTCCACGGTCGAGAAGCGAACGGCGCTGCCCAGGGTCTGGCGATGGATGAAGCGGCTGTCGGTCGCCAGCTTGTCGGCGTGCAGCGGCGTCACCTCGATATGATAGCCCAGCACATTGTTGTGGCGAACCTTCAGGATCGAGATCCCGGTATCGGCGCGCAGGCGCCCTTCCAGCGCGGCGACGAGGCGGCGGCCCTCGTCGCGCAGCGCCCGCTCCTCGTCGAGGGCGGGGGACCAGCCGGCGGCGATATAGCCGCCGTCGCGGGCAAGGGCCGGCGGCTCCGCCACCAGCGCCTCGGTCAGACGGCGCGCGAGTTCGCCCTGATCGCCGAACCGGGCCAGCGCAGCGGCGAGGCCCTCCGGCGGCGGCGACAGGTCGGCCTGGCCGAACAGCCGGGCGACATCGGGCAGCAGGGCCAGGCCCTGGCCGATGGCGGCGAGATCGCGGGGGCCGCCCCGGCCCAGCGCCAGCCGGGCCAGCGCCCGCTCGAGGTCAGGCACCCGGCGCAGCAGGGCGCGCAACTGCCGGCGCAATTCGCCCTGGTTCAACAGATGGCCGACCATGTCCAGCCGGCGCTCGATCGCCGGAACCTCGGTCAGCGGCGCCGAGAGATATTGCTTCAACAGCCGGGCGCCGGCACCGGTCACCGTCTCGTCCATGAGGGCGAGCAGGCTGCCGCTCCGACCGCCGTCCGGCCCCTGGATCAGCTCGAGGCTACGCCTTGTCGCGGCGTCGATCGCCATGCTCGAGCCGCCGGCGAGACGCCGGGGCGGCCGCAGCCGGGCAAGGCGGCCCTTCTGGGTCAGCTCGACATAGGCGAGGACAGCGCCGAGGGCCGAGAGTTCGGCGCGCGAGAAGGTGCCGAAACCATCCAGCGTGCCGACACCGAAGACTTCGCGCAGGCGCCGCTCGGCCGCGCCGGAATCGAAGCGGGCGGCGGGCAGGGGTGACAGCCGGTCGTCGAAGGCGCCGTCGAGGGCGAGAAGCGCGGGCTCGTCCAGCCGCCGGTCCGAGACCAGCAATTCGCCGGGCGCGATCCGCGCCAGCTCGGCGCCGAGCTGGCCGGGCGCGACGGCGACGACTTCGAACAGCCCGGTCGAGACATCGGCGAAGGCGAGGGCAAGGCGCCCCTCCGCCCCGCCGAGGGCGGCGAGAAGATTGTTCGAGCGCGCGTCGAGCAGCGTCTCCTCGGTCAGGGTGCCGGGGGTGACGATGCGGATCACCTCGCGCCGGACCAGGGTCTTGCCGGCGCGTTTCCGCGCTTCCGCCGGGTCTTCCGCCTGTTCGCAGATCGCGACCTTGAAGCCCTTGCGGATCAGGCGCGACAGATAGGCGTCGGCGGCATGGACCGGCACGCCGCACATGGCGATATCCTGGCCGAGGTGCTTGCCCCTTTTGGTCAGGGTGATGTCGAGGGCGGCGGAGGCGGCTTCCGCGTCCTCGAAGAATAATTCGTAGAAATCGCCCATGCGATAGAACAGCAGGCAACCCGGATGGGCCGCCTTGATGCCCAGGTATTGCTGCATCATGGGCGTCGCGCCGGACAGGTCCGCGACATCGGATTCGGGAAGGTCAATCTCGCTCGACATGGCGCGTAACTTAAGCGGCGGCCGGCTCAAACCAAACGGGAAAGATGGCGCCGTCCGTCGATCACACGGACGATCTCAACCGTCTCGACCGGCCCCTCGTCATCGGGGGCGAGGCGGTAGAGGATCAGCCAGGCGCCCTCGATCAGACAGCGATAGCCGGTCTTGATATCGTCGCGTCGGGGGCCGAGGCGGGGAATGGCGCCGAGGTTGTCGATCCGCCGCCGCAAGGTCTGATAGACGCCGGTCGCGGCGACCGGATTGTCGGCGGCGATGAAACGCCAGATCGACCGCAGGTCGTTTTCGGCCCGGGGCCGGATGACGACAGACGCCATGGTCAGGCGCTGGCCTTACGCCTTCTCGCTTCCGCGATCATTTCATCGAGAATTCTGTCGCCGTCGAAGGGCACTGCCGGTCCGCTTGCCTCGCCTTCGTCGATCATCTCGCGTAGTCGGGCGATGTCGGCCAGATACCGCTCCCGCCCATATTGCCAGTCGCGAAGCGCGTCCCGGACGATTTCGCTGATCGTCGCATATTGGCCGGAGTCGACCGCAGCCTTCATTTGGGCCAGTTGCTCGGCGGTGACGGCGATGCTGATCTTCTGAATATCGGCCATGGGGTGCCCCTTTCGCATCGGGTAGCAAATCTTACTACCTAATACGATCATTGCCTACCGCCGGGCGAAGAAGGCTTCGATGTTGCGGGCGGCGGTCTCGACATGGGCCTGCGCGATCCGGGCCGCGCCTTCGGCGTCGCCCGCGCGGGCGGCGGCCAGCAGGGCGGCGTGCTCGCTCTGGGCCATGTGATCGCGGCCGAGGGCGGCGAAATGAAAGCGCAGGTAGCGGTCGGCGGCGGCCAGATGCTGTTCGACGAGGGCGATCAGACGGGGTCGGCCGGCGCGGGCATAGAGGGTCAGATGGAAGCGCCGGTTCAATTCGCCAAGTCGGGCAAGATCGTCTTCCGCATCCATCTCGCCGATCAGGGCCTCCGCCTGGTCGAGATCGGCGTTTGTCAGACGCGGCACCGACAGGCGCAGCGCCGCCGGCTCCAGCGCGGCGCGGATGGCGTAATTGTCGGCGGCCTCGCCGGCCGAGATATCGGTGACGACGGCGCCCTTGTGCGGGGTGAAATCGACCAGCGCCTGCGCTTCCAGCTGGCGCAGCGCCTCGCGTACCGGCATCCGCGAGACGGCAAAGCCCGCCGCCAGCTCTTCCTGCCGCAGGGGCGTGCCGCCGGGTAGCGCCCCGGTCAGGATCGCCTCGCGCAGCACCGCTTCGACGAAGGCGGTGGCGGTGCGAAAGCGCGGGCGGTCGCGGGCGATCAGGTCGGCGATATCCATGGCCCAGAACAGCATGGGGCGGGTATCGATTCAAGGTGATTGTCGATTGGATCCAATCTTGATAGAGGGTGAAGGGGAGCGAGAGACGCGACGCCCACCCTCCCCTCGTGAATACCGGCGAAGCCGGGCAGAACGCGGGGGGGGGGGGGGGGGGGGCCACAATTGGGGCGGCACCCGCCCAAGCCCGGGGGGGGCCGGCG